>JADLHG010000040.1 GCA_020848905.1 Deltaproteobacteria bacterium | reverse complement strand
CCGGAGGCCGGCGACGACTCCCGGCGCCTCCACTTTGCGTTCTTTGGGGGAACGCCCGCTTCCTGGCCGTCCGTCGCGGCGGCCCGGAGGCCGGCGACGACTCCCGGCGCCTCCACTTTGCGTTCTTGGGGGAACGCCCGCTTCCTGGCCGTCCGTCGCGGCGGCCCGGAGGCCGGCGACGACTCCCGGCGCTGCCGCGCGCGCTCAGCGGTTCTGCCCCTCGACGGGATCAGTCGTGTGAGCCGGCGCCTCGAGCGCGTTCAGCGCCTCGACATCCCGCCACTCCCGGGTGCCTCGACGGAGGTCCTCGAGGAGGGGACGTAGCGTGGCCCGGGTTTGCGCGGGGAGCGGCACCCCGGCGCGCACGGCACGTAGCAACGTCTCGAAGTCCTGGCGCGCGTGCAATGCGCGAGAGAAAACGCCTTCCACACCAAAGCGGAGCGCGATCGCCGCGAGCCCCAGGACCGGCACGACGACCAGAGGGTTCTGGTACACGGCGAGCAGCTCGCTGGCTTTGTAGGTGGCCACGGCAGCCACGGCGACGTAGGCGACGCGGAGCAGTCGGTCCTGCGCGTGCAGCGACAGCCCGAGCCACGCACCGGGCCTGCGCTGCTTGAGCGCGGGCCTGGCCGCCTCGTAGGCGCGTCGAAGATCCTCTTGGAGGCGCCGCATTGCGACCCGCCGCTCCTGCCGAGCGGCTCGCGCGGCTCGCCACCCTCCGCCCTCGGCCAGGGTCGGCGCCGGCCACGCCAGCAGCAACCCAATCACGAAGGTCGCGTAACAAAGTCCGCGCGCGGCGCGAGAGGCCGTGGAGTGCGCACGCAAGACAGTCCTCGGGTCGCGCGACGCGCGCCCGTAGAGATCGTAGGTGGTCATCGCGTCGGGCGCCCGATGCAACGGGCAGGCCACGCGTGCGCCGCCGCGAACTGGCACCTCGGATGCAGAACCCCTGTCCCGAAACCCAGCGAGGTCGCAACGATGTGCTCCGGTCGGGCAAATAGCGCCGTCGGTTCGCGGGCTGTCTCGAACCCGCGTCGTCGGGCGCTTTCTCTCGCTCTCTCGTTTCTGGTGACCGTGGCTGGCGCGTGTGGTCACTCGGGCGACGAGGCGGGCCTCGCCGGGCTTCCCGAGGACTGGGCCCAGGACCTGGCTGCGCGCCGGTCCGCCTGGGACGAGGGCGAGCGGGCAATCGCCGGTCGTGCGCCGCTGCCCGAGGACGTGGACCACCGATCGGCGCAGACGCCCGTCCGGAAGCAGGTCGGGCCAGACTGCTACGCCTTCGCCATGGCGGCTGCGCTCGAGGCCCGCTGCGGCCTGACCGAGCATCTCTCCGTGCAACAGATCATCGGCCTCGTGGGCAATCGCTTCGTCGGCGCGCCGGACGACGTGAAGAAGATCCTGCACCGGCCCCTCGCCCCCGAGGGAGACTGGCCGTACGGAGGATCGCCCACGGCGTCGCTCGAAGCGCACGCCAAGTGGAGCGTGGAGGAGGCGCGTTGGACGGCGCTGAATCCGCGCCGTCTCATGGAGGCTCTCGCGGAAGGTCCAGGGCAGAACGTGCTTGTCGACCTTGTTTGGCTGCCCGAGTACCTAGGGGACCGCGGCGTCCTCGACGCACCCGAGTCGATGAACTGGCTCGAGGCCGCCCGCCATTTCTACCCGTGCGCCGCCGACCGCGACCCGAAAACCGCGTGCGGCCAGCACTCAGTGCTCCTGGTCGGCTACCGCGTGCAAGCAAAGGACGTGGTCTTCTACTTCAAGAACAGCTGGGGTGCGAGCTGGGGCGTGGGCGGCTATGGCTCGGTGAGCGGGCGGTTCCTCCGCTACTTCGGCCTCAGCGCTCGGACGATCACCGCTGCCCGCTGTGGCGACTGAGCGTCCCCGGCCGCTCAGTCCACCAGTTCCCCGGCCCAACGCGTGGCCACGCTCTGCATGACCGATCCGACCGCGTAGGTGCCTGCCGCCCCGAGAGCGAAGATGCCCACCGTCGGCAGGTCGAATGGCACGGCCTTGGACGCGATCAGGCGGAACATGGTCAGCCCAAATCCCACCGGGCCGCCTCATTTCACGACGCGCCCGAGGGTAACGTACCGGTTGTAGGTGTCATACGCCTTCAGCCGGATCGGGTGCACCCGGTCGCGTACTCGGTCGGCGGACCCTGCGCCGCCGCCGCCCCGAAAGAGGCCGCGCCAGGCTTCGGCGGGCGCGGCGAATCCCAGACTGCACGCCGTAAGGACGGCGAGCAGACCGCGTGGAAGCCAGCCGGTGCGGGTCGGTCGACTCGCGTTGCAGCGTGCGGCATTGGCCATGGTCACACCTCCGTCTCCCGGTGCCTACGCGCACTAGTTCGGAGAGCGCCGGAGGCCCTCCGGCGGCCCTTCCGGGTCGGTACGAGTGCCGTCTGCCATGATGCAAGGGTTTGGCCCCCCGCCAACCTGGTGGAATGTCGAGACCTCCGAGCGCGGGCGGCTCGTCACTGGTGTCAAGTGTACCCAGGTGGATGGAGGCGCCGGACGTCAGGAGGCCGAGAGACGATCCAGCGCCCTGGCGAGGGTCCTGGCGGCCCGCGCATCGAAGGCGCAGAAGACCACCCGGGCGATCGTCGGTGTCGTCGCGAGCGTCTCGGCCACGGCGCGGCTGGCGACCTCCGCGGCCTCCTCGGCGGGATAGCCGTAGGCCCCGGTGCTGATCGACGGGAAGGCGACGCTGGTCAGGCAGTGCTGCGCCGCGAGCTCGAGGCTTCGCCGGTAGCAGCGCGCGAGGAGCCCCGCTTCGCCACGGGTGCCACCCTGCCAGATGGGGCCCACCGCGTGAATCACGTAGCGCGCCTTCAGCTCGAAGCCGGGCGTGAGCTTGGCGTCGCCCGTCGCGCAACCGCCCAGCGCGCGGCAGGCTTCGAGGAGCCCGGGGCCGGCGGCTCGATGGATCGCTCCGTCGACTCCGCCACCGCCGAGGAGCGAGCTGTTGGCGGCGTTGACGATCGCGTCGACCTCGAGCGTCGTCAGGTCTCCCTGCCAGACCTCGAGGCGGGCGTGGTTTGGCACGCGGTCCATGCGCAGGGACACGATCTAGCCGCCGCCGTGGCGCCACGCAACGGGTTTCTATTCCATGAGGGCAGCGCGGCCGGTCGCGCTGCGGGACCCCGAGACGGCGGCTCCTGGGACGTCCTCCTCGACCTGGTATGATCGCGAACGAGGGGAGGGTGTCCGCTCGCATGAAAGAGCAACGGCCCAAAGGGCAGAAGCTGAAGTACGCGGCGGCGATCAAGGAGCTCACCGTCGGCGTGACCTCCGCGCTGGCCGAGCACGGTTTCGCTTCCTCTCGCGTCGGCAAGCAGCCCGTGTTTTCGCGACGCCAGGGAGACGCGAGCTGCAGCTTCTTTCTGGTTCAGATGAGCTCCGGCTCGGCGAGGCCCTTCGTGGCGATCGAGCTCGCGGCAGTGGCGACGGAGCTTCGCGGGCTCGTGGACGAGCACCTTCTCGCCTGGCCGCTCGGTGAGCCCGCGGTGATCTGCGCGGGAGTCGCGGAGCTGTATCGCGATCCAGATGGCAAGATCCGAACGGCCGGCCGCGTGCACGCGCGCGTCGGGGAGTACGCGGTGTGCCATGCGAGCTGTCTGGCGGCGGCTCTCGAGGACCTCCCGCAGGATTTCGAAGAGTACGTGTTGCCCCTCTTCGACCGGCTCGGCAGCGTCGCGGCGGCCGACGCCTTCTATCACGACGACCCGGCGTCGATCCTGCGGCGCTACGCCAACGGGTGGCTCGAGCACGCCTTCGTCGGGATCACCCTCGCCGCGCTGATGCGGCGCGCTGACTTTGCGGCGTGGCGCGACCACTACCGGGCCCTCGTGGCCACCCCGGCCAGCTTGAATCCGAGGGCCGAGGTCTCGCTGGCCGCGTTCGATGCCTTGACCGCGGCGCTGCCGGCCCGCTGACCCCCGCCGCGCGCGTTTATCGGTGTGGCGCGCCTCCCTTCGGGCTTCGGAGGGGCGATGGCGCGACTCGCCAGGGCGAACGGGGCGCCCGGGACACCCGGGACACCCGGGGCTCGGCCGTCACGCCTGTTTCAGGGCGAAAGGACGGGGCATCGCGGGGACCTGCCCGAGTCAGAGGCGCTGGCCCGAGGAATGCAACGTCAGGCGCTCGAGGAGGGGTTATCCCATGCGTGGCATCTATTCGCTCGCCTTCCTGGCAGTCCTCGTGTCCTCCGGCCTGGCCGAGGCCCGTAACGGCTCGCAGCCCGCCTTCCGTCCCCACGTCTTCAACCTGGTGAACGAGGCGGGTCGCTTCGAGACCAGCTCGGCTGGGCAGCGGCAGGGATGGCGTTCCGTCGGGTTCTGGTCCTACCGGACGCCGCGGGTTGGGGACCTGATCGTCAAGCGGGCCAACACCGGACGGGGCCTGAGCGCCTGGGAGATCGAGAGCGTTCAGCGCGACTTTACGGGGAGCAACGGCGAGTCGTTCTGGAAGGGCATCATGCGGGACCTCGTCGAGACGCAGACCTTCACGCAGACGCACGTGGACGCGATTCACGACGCGGCCCGCACGCAGCCCGAGCTCTTGCCGTAGGGCCCGCGCGTCACCGACGGCACACGAGCGCTCCAAGCCCCGGCCCTGTGTCGCGAAGCGGGACGAGGCGACCGTCCCCGAGCCCTGCCTCCCTGGCCCAGGCGAGCAGGTCTCGCGGCGCGTGCACGGCGCCTCGGGCAGTGCGCATCGCGAGGTGCAAGGCGTAGAGGCTGCGCGAGGGCTCGTGGGCTTCACCTTCGCCGACGCAGTCGATGACGACGAGCTCGCCTTCCGGGGACAGCCAGCTCGCCGCGCGGGCGACGAGCGCGCGGGCGTCGGCTGGCGTCTCGAGATGCAGGACGTTGGCCAGCACCACGCGGTCGAAGCGGCCCTCCGGTCGAGCCTCGAAGTAGGAGGCCGCGATCCCGTCGACGCGGTCGCGCAGACCGAGCGTCGCGGCGCGTTCGAAGAAACGGGGCAGTACCTCGGGCAGCTCGAGGGCCGTGACGCGCGCACCGGGTGAGCGGGTGGCCATGGCCAGACTCCAGACCCCCGAGCCAGCCCCCACGTCGAGGATGCAGTCGACCGCCGCGAGTCGCGCCGCGAGCGCGGCGGCCCAGGGCTCGAAGCGCTGGGCCAGCATCGAGACGACCCGCGCGTACCCTTCCCCGCGCGCTCCGCCGTCGATCTGCGGGTCCACCTCTCCCGTCGCGAGGAAGCGGGGTAGCCGCGCCCAGGGGAAGGTGCGCTCGGCCCCGGACGGGCGCTCGAACACGCCAGCCTCGGTACGCGAGCAGACGCCCACCGCGTACAGAGCGTCCAGCACCATCGCGGTGGCCCGCGGGTGCAGGCCGCCGCGCGCGGCGAGCTCCTGCGCGGTGCCGGGCGCGCGGTCCAGCTCGGCGAGGAGGCCGCTCCGCTCGGCCGTGAGGATGAGCGGCACGAGGCCGTGTTCGAGGAGACCGGCCATGGCCTTCATGCGGTGATCCCCCTCCGCTGCAGCAGGAAGAGCGCGTCGGCCTCGTCGAAGGCCCACTCCAGGTCCTGTGCGGCGCCGGCCACGCGGGCGACCTGCAGCGCGAGGCCGTGGAGTCGCGCGAGCTCCGGCGCGTCGAGGCAGAGGGCCGCGTGGAGGCGCGGGCCCACGGGTCGTTCCTCGGTGCCACCTCCCTCGAGGTGGACCACGGCCAGGTCCTTGTGTCCCGGGCGAGCCTCGAGGAGCTCCCCGGCCGGGGAGAGGCGGAAGAGATCCGGCGTGACGAGCCCCGCGACGACCGACTCGCCGAGACCCCAGGCCCCCTCGACGACGAGCTCGTCGGCACCGGTCATCGGATTCCGCGTGAACAGCACGCCGGCTACGCGAGCGAACACCATGCGCTGTATGACCACCGCCATGCGCGGAGGGCCAGCTACGCCCATCCGCTCCCGGTAGGCCAGGGCGGAGGGGGCGTGGGCGGAGGCGTGGACCTCGCGCAGGGCGCGGGCCACCTCGGCGGAGGGGACGTTGAGACGTGTGAGGTGCTGCCCGGCGAAGCTGGCCTCGGTCGAGTCCTCGCCCACGGCAGAGGATCGGACGGCCCATCGTCCCTCCGGCAGAGCCTCGAGGCGCTCGCCCGCGGCAACCGCTAGTGTGCCCTCCACGTCGAGCGCGAAGCCGTCCGGCACTGGAAGTCCGGCCAGGAGCGCCTCGGCGAGCTGCGAGGCCTTGCCCCCGTAGCGCTCGACGGGCCCCGCTTCGCGGAGCGGAGAGAGCCTCACGCGAGCACCGTCACGACGCCCCGGGTGCCGTCTACTCGGACCCGCCGCCCGTCGGGGATGCGCGCCGTGCCGCTGCGCGTGCCGACCACGCAAGGGATGCCGTACTCGCGGCTCACGATCGCTGCGTGGGAGAGGGCGCCGCCCTTGTCCGTCACGATGGCGCCGAGCACGGGAAGGACGTTGTTGATGGCCGGAGAGGTGAGCGGGGCGACGAGCACGTCGCCGGGGGTGATGCGGTCCAGGTCCTGGACGCCCCCGCACAGGCGGGCTGTCCCCTCGTGGATCCCGTGACTCGCGGCCAGTCCCTGCACCACCTCGGGCTCGCTCTGGCTCTCGCCGGCGTCGCGGCGCAGGTCGCCGAGGTAAAGATCGAGGGCGCGCATGAGGCGCCGGGCGCCCTCGTTCGGGAGCCACTCGGGCGGAGGTGGCGGCGTGGGGGCCGGTCCCAGGTGGGCGGGAACATTTCCCGCGTGGAGCTGACCGTGGAGCCTTCTCCGCTCGAGCAGCGTGCCGACCGGGAGATCGGCTCGAGTGCGCAGCGCCGCGTCGAGCTCGTCGATGCGGGCCACGATGGCCAGCTCCTCGTCGGGGAGCGCGGTGCGGGCGCGCAACCGGCGTCCCGCCTCGAGCAGCGCGCGTCGCGTGATGCCGAAGGTCGGCATGATGCCGTAGAGGTGTCGCTCGTCGCGCAGACGGTAGGTCAGCCGTGCTTCGGCGAGGAGCTCGTCGAACGTAGCGCGGGCTGCCTCGGGGACCTGCTGGCGGACCCGCGCGGCCGCCTCGTTCGCAGCGCGTCGCGGGTCGGCGGCGGTTGTGCCGCGAAGGCTGGCACGCAGGCCGGCAAGCACCGGCCCCGGGAGCTCGTTGACGGTCGGGAGCGCCAGGTCGATGCCGTGCGTGAGTCCGTTACCGAAGACGAGCTGAAACGCGCGCGCGGCCCGGCCCACCTCTCCGGGGCGGTCGGCGAGCTGGCGCCAGAGCTCCACCGCGGGAGCGCTCGAACCGAGGAGGGCTTGCGCGCCCGCGTCGGCTCGAAGCGCCGCGACGAGAGCCGCGCGCTCCTCGGCCTCACCCGCGCTGATGGGGCTGTAGCCCGAGAGCGGCGCGATGAGCTCGTGCTGCGCGAGACCGGTCCAGTCGTGCGCGTGGGCCAGGTAGTCTCCGAGCGGCACCATCACGGCCAGGTTGTAGCTGTGGTCCTGCCGGAGCATGCGAATCGCGTGTTCCTCGACGGCGCGCAGGTGGTCGGCGAGCTGCGCGTCCTCGAGGGTGGCCGGGTCGATGGCCGCGAGGCGGGCGTGGCTCGCGATGGTGGCGGGGCGGATCTGCGCGTCCCAGAGGGCGAGCTCCTCGCGCCAGGGTTTGCGCTCGAAGACGGTCTTGGCCACGGCCATGCGACGGCGGAGCTTGGGGTGCAGGCGCGTGAGCAGCGCCAGGGCGACGCGCATCACGACGCGAGGCGGTGGTTTGCCGCCCGAAGGCACGCCCACGATCCGAGGCTGCAGATACGGGAAGCCGTGGACGAACCTCACCTCGAGCGTGTCGAGGAGCATCCCGTAGCGGCTGCAGCAGTCCCGCATCCCCTCGCGGAAGGCCGGCGGGAAGATCGACTCGAGGGGGCCGAAGAGGGGACGCGGGAAGTGCGCGCCGTCCAGCTCCCAGCTCCCCGGTCCCGGGGCGTCGAAGGTCAGGCCGTGGTCGGTCGAGGTTGTCATCAGCGGGGCCTCGGACTATTGTGAAGTGTTGCGTTTGTTAACTTGTTACTTTATAAAGTTCCAACTGTGAAAAGTCAACCATGCAGCTGAAGAACGCGCAGCCCGGGGAGCTCACGATAGGCAAGCTCTCAAAAGAGCTAGGTATTGCGCCGTCCACGATTCACTTCTACGTGGACCAGGGGCTCCTGCCGCGCCCTCGAAAGCTGAACCGGACGCGCGCCGTGTACGGCCCCGTGCACCTGCGGCGAGCCCGACTGATCAAGCGGCTCCAGGCGGCGGGCCTGCCCCTCGCCTTCATCAAGGGTGCGCTCGAACGCGTCGGCGGGGACGAGGCGGCGCTCGATCGACTGGAGAGCGTGGGCTACCTCCAGCCGCTGCCGCGTCCGCGGAACGACCCCGAGCAGGCCCCGATCGAGCCCTTCGAGCCGGTGGACCGCGCCACGTTCCTCGAGCTGGCGCACGCGCCGCACGAGCTCGTCGAGCGTCTCGAGGCGTGGGGGCTCCTGCGACCGAGGCAAGCCGGCCGATACGATGCGCGCGACCTCTGGCTCGTGCAGCAGGTGCAGGCCCTCCTGCGCGATGGGCTGCCGCTCGAGGAGCTCGCCCTGCAGGACCACGTCTTGCCCCTCGCGCGGGCGGTGTCTCCGCTGGTCATGCAGCTCGTGCAGCGGCACACCGAGGCGCTGGCCGCACGACGGATGCGCTTCTCCGAGCTGCTCGGTCCCTTTGCGGCGATCCTGGGCTACATCGCCGATCGCACCAACGACGAGCTCTTCCCCGGCTGGCGCGAGACGTATCTGTGGGCGGCGACGGATGGGGCGGCGGAGGTCGCGGCGGAGCAGGGGGCGTCGGGGTTTGACGCGCCCGAGGCGCCGACGCCGGGGAGCGGTCGGCATGGCTGAGCCGCTGTCTCTTCTCCATCGGGCCGCGTGGAGCGGCGAGGCCGCGCTCCTCGAGGCGGGACTCGGCGCCCGGGAGCCGGTAGATGCCCTCGATGCGGCGGGATTCTCGCCGCTCGCCGTGGCCGCGGCGGCGGGACGCCACCAGATCGTGCAGTCCCTGCTCGCCGCCGGAGCCGACCCGAACCGTGTGGCGCTGGACGGTTGCACCCCGCTCGTGGTCGCAGCCGCGAGTGGGCACCGTGACGTGGCGCGCAGCCTGCTGGCCGCGGGGGCCGAGGCGCGAGCGGCCGTGGACCGCGTACATACGGCGGTGCGTCGCGCGGCCTGGCGGGCCGACGGGGCGACGATCGCCGCCCTCGTCGAGGGTGGGGCCGAGCTCTCCGAGGTAGACGCGGCGCTCTTTTTGCTGCGCAGCTTCGCGCGCGCCGGCACGCGCGTGACGCTCCTGCGGCAGGGGAGCTCCTGGACCGGGATGTGGGACCACGACGACGATCCACCGCACACGGAGCCGGACGTGTTCGCCGTGGACGGGCCCCTCGCGCTCCCCGAGGACGCGCCGCCCGCGCTCCGGAGGCTGGTGCGCGCTCACGCGGACGCGCTCTGCGTCGGGGAGGTGCAGTTCGTCACCCACGCCCGGCAGGAGGGCGAGACGCCGCATTCCGGCTACTGGCTCAGCGTCGAGGAGTGTACGGCGGGCGCCGAGCGCCTCTCCGCCCTCCTTCACGGGCGGTCGCCTGCCCCCGGGGAGCTCGACGAGCTCGGCCGGTGGGCCGCGGAACGAGGGTACACGGCGGCTCTCGAGGCGCTCGTGGCGCTGGGGCTATCGGCAGGGTGCCTGGTCGAGGCCCTCGCGGCGGCGGCGCGTGCGGGCCGCCTCGAGGCAGTGGAGGTGCTTCTCCGTGCGGGCGCCGGTCCGAACGCCTCCAAGGCGAGTGGGCTCACGCCGCTCCACGCCGCGGCCGACGCGTACGACGACGGAGCGTGTCTCCGGGCGCTCCTCGCGGCGGGCGGCGATGCGCGTTGCGAAGGCCATCCGATGACCCCGCTCCACCTCGCCGCTGACCGACGGACCCCCGGCGCGACGGTGGCCCTGCTCGCGGCGGGAGCCGACGCGGCGGCGCGCGACCGCGAAGGGCGAACGCCCTTGCACGTGGCGGCAGCCATGGGGGGGGCCGAGGTGGTGAAGGCGCTCCTGGCCGTCGGCGCGCCCGTCGACGCCGTGGACGGGCAGGGGCGCACCGCGCTGCACGTCGCGGCCGGCTCCTCGCTCTGCGCCGCGGAGGTAGTGGGTCTGCTGCTCGAGGCCGGCGCGAACCTCGAGGCGCCCGACGCCCGCGGTCGCACTCCCGTCGTGGTAGCCATCGAGGCCCCTCGGCCCGACGCCACGCGCGTCCTGCTCGAGGCCGGGGCGCGGGGCGACGCGCGGGATGGCGACGGTCGCACGCCCATCATGAGCTGCGTGCGCTGGACCGGCACCGTGCCCGACATCGAGCGGCTCCTGGCCCAGGGCGGGGAGATCAACGCCGCGGACCGGCGAGGCGAAACGGCGCTGATGCACGCCGTCCGGCACGGGAACTACTTCGTGCTCGCGGACCTGCTCCGCCTCGGCGCGCGCGCGGAGCTCACGAACCGCAAGGGGCAGACGGCCCTTGACCTGGCGCGGGAGCAGGGGAAGGCGGGGACGCGCCTCGTAGAGGAGCTACAGCGGGCCCTGAGGGTTTCGGAGGCGTGAGACGGCGAGTTCTTCTCGGCGCGGCAGCGGTGGTATATCTACCGGCGACACTGCGAAGGACGACGACGATGAACGACCAGAAAGGTGAGCCGCGCGAAACGACGGCGGGCGGGGCGGGCGCCTCTACGGCGAGTCGCGCGCCGGGGCTCGCCGGCGCCGATCCCAGCCTGCCCTCGAACTTCATCCGCGAGCTGGTCGAGGCGGACCAAGAGAGCGGCAAGCACGGGGGGCGCGTGGCGACGCGCTTTCCACCCGAGCCGAACGGCTATCTGCACATCGGCCACGCGAAATCGATCTGCCTGAACTTCGGCGTCGCCGAGGAGTTCGGCGGCACGTGCAACCTGCGCTTCGACGACACGAACCCCACCAAGGAGGAGGTGGAGTACGTGGAGTCGATCCAGGAGGACGTGCGCTGGCTCGGCTTCGATTGGCAGGAAAGGCTCTACTACGCCTCGGACTACTACGAGCGCCTCTACGAGTGCGCGGTCCAGCTGATCAAGGATGGCAAAGCGTACGTCTGCAGCCTGAACGAGCAGGAGGTGCGGAGCTATCGAGGCAACTACTACACCCCGGGGAAGGAGAGCCCCTACCGTACGCGTTCGGTCGAGGAGAACCTGGACCTCTTCGCGCGCATGCGGGCCGGGGAGTTCCCCGACGGCGCGCACCTGCTGCGGGCGAAGATCGACATGACCTCGCCCAACATGAACCTGCGGGACCCGCCGCTCTATCGGATCCGGCACGCCACGCACCACCGGACGGGGGATGCCTGGTGCATCTACCCGATGTACGACTTCGCGCACGGCCTCTGCGACGCGTTCGAGGGGATCACGCACTCCATCTGCACGCTCGAGTTCGAGGATCACCGGCCGCTCTACGACTGGATCCTCGAGCAGCTCCCGGTGCCCGCGCACCCGCAGCAGATCGAGTTCGCGCGGCTGAACCTGACCTACACCGTACTGAGCAAGCGCAGGCTGCTCCAGCTGGTGAAGGAGGGGCTCGTGCGAGGCTGGGACGACCCGCGCATGCCCACGATCAGCGGCTTCCGCCGCCGCGGGTGCACCCCCGAGGCGATTCGCGCCTTCTGCGAGCGCATCGGGGTGGCGCGGCGTGACGGCATCGTGGACGTGGCGCTCCTCGAGCACGCGCTGCGCGAGGATCTGAATCGGGTCGCCCCGCGGGTGATGGGCGTTCTGCGCCCCCTGCGCGTGGTGATCGAGAACTTCCCCGAGGGCCAGACGGAGGAGTTCGACGCGCCCTACTTCCCCGAGGAGCCCGAGCGCGGTTCGCGGAAGGTCCCCTTCTCGCGCGTGGTCTACATCGAGCGCGACGACTTCCGCGAGGTAGCGCCGCCGAAGTGGCACCGTCTCGCGCCGGGCAAGGAGATCCGGCTCCGTTACGCGTGCCTCATCCGCTGCACCGAGGTGGTGAAGGACGCCGAGGGGAACGTGGTCGAGCTGCGCTGCACCTGGGATCCGGAGTCTCGCGGGGGCAACGCCCCGGACGGACGCAAGGTGAAGGGGACCTCGCACTGGGTCTCGGCGGAGCATTCCGTGCAGGCCGAGGTGCGCCTCTACGACCGGCTCTTCCAGAAGGAGAACCCGCTCGACGACGAGAGCGGGGATTTCCTGGCCCAGCTCAACCCCGGGTCGCTCGAGGTGCTCGAGGGGTGTCGCGTGGAACCCAGCCTGCGCGGGGCGGCGCCGGGGAGCCGCTATCAGTTCGAGCGCCTGGGGTACTTCTGCGTGGACCCCGACACCGACGGCGAGCGGATGGTCTTCAACCGCACCATCGGGCTCAAGGACTCGTGGGCCAAGCTCGAACAGCGCCCGGGGGCGTAGGGCCGCGCCTCGCGCCGCGCGTCAATCCACCGTGATCGACTTGCTCACGTTCTTCGGGACGTCGGGATGCACTCCGTGTTCCGCGATGCCGAGGCGATCGAGGTGCTCGGCCTTGAGGAGGCTCATCTTGAGCGCCAGGCGCTGCAGCACGACGGTGGCGGAGAAGACGGTCAGGAGCGGGTCCTCGGTGCGGGGGAGCGCCACGTAGACCGACCGATAGGCGGGGTTGTTGGTGGGGGCCTTGCCGGCCGCCTGCCGCAGCTCCGGGTGGTCCTCGGCGATCACCACCGTCGTCGAACCACGGATCTTGTGCGTGTTGAGCTGCGAGACCGTGAGCGCCACGTCGCGGGGGTCGGGGCCCGTGACGTAGATCAGGGGGTAGTCGGCGTAGAGTTCCTTGGTCAGCGCCGCCTCCTCCAGCTCCGCGTGCAGCAGGCGCCGTTCGGCGTCCTCGAGGGTGAGCTCGGCCGACGCGCCGGAGAAGAGCTGTTCGGCTGCCGCGCGAACGAGGCGTCCGAGAGCCGCGGGGGGGAGGCCGCGAGCGCCTCCCTCGAGGAGCAGTCGCTCCTGCGTCGCCCCGAGCTTCTTCAGGAGGGACTCGAGCTGCGCCGGACCGAAGATCGTGTTGAATCCTAAGATCGTGTTCGGCCCGTGCTTGAACTCCGACCCCTCGAAGCCCTCGGTGTGGTTCAGCACCACCTCGCGCACCTTCAGCGCCCCCTCCTTGGCCACGGCGGTGATGCGCGTGGCGAGGATCTGGATGCTCGGGCGGAGGTAGAGCAACCGCGCGGCGACGTCCACCTCCGCTTCCGTGGCGTGGAGGGTCTCGCGGATCAGCTCGGGCAAGCGCGGCAGCTTCTCCCAGCGCGCGGCGAGCTCCTGCTGGAAGGCGGCGCGCTCCGGCCCCTCAGGGAGGTCGGCTGCCCGCCTTTGGCCGAGCCTGAGCGCCAGCGCGTAGAGGACCGTGAGCTGGTTCATGAAGCTCTTGGTGGCCGGCACGGCGATCTCGGGTCCGCAGCGCAGCGGTATGATCACGTCGCTCTTTTCCTGCGCGAGCGTGGAGTTGACGTTGTTGACCAGCGCGATGCGCGTCACCACGCGCCCAGAGGCCGCCACGTCGTTCATGATGTCGATGAGGTCCTTGGTCTCGCCGCTCTGGCTGATGGCCATCACCACGTCGCCGTCGGCGAGCGAGCGGAGGTGCCCTCCTCGGAACTCGCCCGGCAGGACGGGGACGACCTCGCAGCGCGCCACCTCGTTGAAGAAGAGCGCGCCGGCCTTCGCGGCGTGATACGAGCTGCCGCAGCAGACGGCGAGCAGGCGCCCGCGACCCGCCAGCGCAGTTCCGCAGGTGGCGACGAAGCGGTCGACCGCCTCGGCAAAGGACTCCACATCGCGGAGCTCGACGATCACGTCCAGCAGTCGCACCGCGATGAGGTCGTCCGTTCCGCGCGCACCGACGAGCAGGTCCGCGAGCAAACCGGCCTCGGACGACACGAGGCGCGAGGCGAGCTGCTCCGGCGGCGCGTCGCTCCCTTGCGCCTTCACCTCGACGGGGACGCGACCGAGCAGCGCGGACAAGGGGGGGGAGTCCACGAGCGCGCGAAAGCCCCGGCGGAGGGCGGCGTCGTCGTGGGCCGAACGGAGCGACTCGAGGCCCTCGGCCAGCGCGGCGAGGTCCGCTTCCGGCGTCGCGCGGAGGTAGGGCGAGAGCACGCGCACCGCCTCCGTTCCGCCGCGGAAGGTGGTCACGACGTCGGCGCAGGTGCGCTCCTGCGCCGCAATCTCCTGCTCCATGAAGGTCGAGAAGGGAGGGACCAGCACCGTGTCCTTCACGCGCAGCCGGCTGCGCACCGCCTTGCGCTCGAGCGGTTGACCGGCTCGAATCTCGCCCCCACCGCGCAGGTCGGTCGCGCGATAGACCTGGTAGCCGACGGCGTCGTGCTCCACGAACTCGCCCTCGGCGAGCGGGACGAGCACGCGCGTCAGCTTCAGCACGGCCGAGAGGTCGGAGGACGAGATCGTGAAACGCGCGCCGCTCTCGTCCGTGCCGTGCCCGAAGTAGAGGCTGGAGCCCTGTTTGATCGACCAGAGGCAGCGGGAGACGGGGTCCACGACCACCGCGGCGTAGGACCCGCGCAGGCGCGGCGCGGCCGCGAGGATGGCGGTCCGCATCTGCTCGCGGCGGGTCGCCGGGTCGAGGAGTCGGTCGGCGGGCAAGGTGGCGAGCGCCTGCGCGAAGTAGTGCTCGACGGTATGCACGACCATCTCGCCGTCGTTGTCCGACGCCACGCGGTGACCTTCCGAGGTGAGCCAGGTCTTGAGGTCGTCGCAGTTCGTGACGTTGCCGTTGTGCGCGCCGTAGATCTCCGTCTTGCAGCGCACGAGGTGAGGCTGCGCGTTGAGCTCGTCCACCGCGCCGAAGGTGGCCCAGCGCACCTGTCCGCACAGGATCTGGCCGCCGAGCTTCGCGATGCCGAGCTGGTGCACCATCACCGACGGTGCGCCGACCCCCTTGGCCAGGTGCACGGGCCCCGAACCCTGGATCGCCGCTCCCGTGGAGTCGTACCCGCGGTACTCGAGCGTCTTGAGGAGCTCGGCCGCCACGCGTCCGAGGTCCGACCGCTCTTCGCTGTAGATGAGTCCGATGACACCGCACATGGTCCGCCTCGTGGTCCGTCGTTTGGCGGCGCCATCCTGCCGAACACGCCCAGTGCTTGCAAGGCCCGTGAGTCGATGCATAGTCTCGCAGGCCGAAGGCAGCAGCTTCGAGTTGGTCCTCATGAAGGAGATGCGATGTCGAGAAGAGCAGTCGGTGCCTGGTGGCTTCCCCTCGCCACGGCGCTGGTCTTCGGGGGGTGCGGGAACCCACAGAGTACGAATCAACCGGGGGCGGACGCGGGTCAGGTGGTCCACGACGCGGCGCCGGTTCGCCCCGACGCCAAGATTCCCCCCGACCCGAACCAGCCGGTGGTCGACATCCGCGCCGACGTGAACCGCGACGGGGTGGTGAAGCTCGACGATCCCGCCGACGACAAGGACGAGGAGACGTGGGACGGCAAGCACGGCGCCATCTTCCTGGCGAACCTCGACGACGACACGTCGCGCTGCACCTACTCGAGGTCGACCCCCGACGACGAGCTGGCGGCGTGCCACGACGCCGCCGACGAGGAGGTGAACGGGCCGGACGACCTGGCGGACCTGGCCACGATCAAGGTCGCCCCCTGGCCGAAGGCCCCCGCGCAGGCGACGGGCAAGCTCGTGATCTCCGATGCCGCCTCCTCGAGGGTGCGGCTCTTTCGCGCCACGGGCGGAGGGAGCTACGCGCTGTTCAACCCCGCGCAGGAGAAGCTGTCGCAGGCCGACCTGCGGCAGGGCCTGGAGCTCCGGATCGAGGCCAAGGACATCGTGCGCGACGCGAGCGTCTGGGACGGGTTTGTGGACGTCACGCTGGAAGTGGAGTCG
This sequence comes from Deltaproteobacteria bacterium, assembly GCA_020848905.1. Taxonomy (NCBI): domain Bacteria; kingdom Pseudomonadati; phylum Myxococcota; class Myxococcia; species Deltaproteobacteria bacterium. The sequence continues at coordinate 53,099 of JADLHG010000040.1, read as the reverse complement.
CCCGCCGCGGGCGCCGGGAAGGCGCCGCTGAAGGGCTCTGACACCGTGCGCCTCCGCGTCGCGCCGGTGATCACCTTCCATCACCTCACTGAGCCGGTGACGACCTACGTCACCTCTGTTCCGGGGGACCCGGAGTCGGCCGCCTTCACCAAGGATCTGGCCGGCCTCCTCGCGGGCGTGGGCCTCGGGCCTGCGCACGTCGAGATCAGAGTCAGCGACCTCTGGACGCAGGACTTCTTCGAGACCGGCTACATGTCGATGCCCAAGGCGGGCGGGGAACAGCACGTGGTGCGCGTGGCGCTCCGGTCGGCCAATGTCGAGATGACCATGACGGGCAAGCGCTACCTACGCTCGGCGGGGCGGGTGGTCTTTGAGATGCGCACCAAGGACGTGGCGGCGATCCAGCAGGTGGACGAGAGCACCCCGGAGGACATGCAGTCGCTCAACTCCACAGGCAATCTGGAGGTGGTGCCCCCGTACGCGATGGACGGCGCGTCGTACCCGATGGGACGCCGCATCCAGGGGAGCATCCCGACCTTCCACATCGATCGGTCGTTCGACACGATGCTGACCTCGCAGAAGGTGCAGCCGGCGATCTATCTCGACACGTCGTGGCTGCTCGTCGGGCACGTGGACGAGACGCTGTCCTACGTGAAGAAGGCGGGCTCGCCTCGCGGGTGGGTGCTGATCGTGAACGACCCAGCGATGGCGGTGAAGATGCTGCAGGATCTCAAAACGAAAGGGCAGGGCGGGGCGAAGCTCTTCACGGGGCGCTACTGGATCGACGAGCGGACCTACCAGCAGGTCCCGGCCGAGGTGTCGGTGGACCAGGTCCTGAACGACACCGAGGTGATGTCCGAGACCACGAAGGCCATCGCCGAGGTAGATGCGCAGCTGGCGATCCTCAAGAAGGAGACCGGACTCACCGAGGACGAGATCGTGCGGCTGCCGTTCTTGCACTACCCCGTGGCGGCCCTGTCGGTCGCCTACCAGCCGGGCACCGTGAACCTCTTCTACGTGAAGGACGGCACGGTGATCGCTCCGGAGACGCACGGTCCGGTCGTGGACGGCACCGACGTTTTCAAGGACCAGATGGAGAAGGCTCTCGCGGCCCACGGCGTCGCGGTCAAGTGGCTCGAGAATTGGGACCTCTACCACCGGAACATGGGCGAGGTTCACTGCGCGACGAACACGGCGCGGGCCATTCCGAGCGCCAAGTGGTGGGAGAGCGGCCGATGACGCGTGCACTTCGAATGGCGACCTTGGTACTGCTCCCGTGCGTGGCGGCTTCGGCACAGGCGCGGGGACTGATGATTGGCCCGGAGGACCTCGGGCCGCGCGACTGGGCGGCGCTCCGCGCGGAGATCGCCCGGGCACGGCGGACGCAGCCGGAGGCGTTCGCCCAGGTGGCTGCCGTGCGGAAGAACGTGGCCCGCCTCGACCAGCGGAAGCGGGGCGCGGTGGCTCCCATCTCTCCTCTGCTCAAGGCCATCGGCCCGACGGCGCTCTGGCCGATGCTGGAGATGCTCGCGGTCCAGGCGGCTCCCCGCGGGGAGCTGAACGCCTCGGCGTGGCTCGCGCTGCGACTCGGGCTCGTCGAGGCCGTGGGCACGATCCGGGACGCGCGTGCGCGGCCCGTGCTCGCCGCGCTCTGGCTCGCGCCGGAGACGCTGCTCGTGCGCGCGGTGGCGGAGGCCCTTGGACGCCTCGGGGACGATGCCTCCGTGGCGCTGTTGCTCGATCGGGCTGGGCGCGAGCAGGGGGCCCGACGGATGGCGGTCTACTCGGGAATGGGGAGCTGTCGGCGTCTGCGCTCGACGCAGGCGCTCGCGAAGGTTCTCGCTGCGGAAGAGGATCCCGAGCGGGCGAAGGTCCTGGTCAAGGCCCTGGCGGAGGCCGGCAACTCCGGCGCGTGGCGAACCTCGGGGGCGTGGGCGAAGGGCGAGGAGCAGGCCGTGCGTGAGACGTCGGCCCGCGCGCTGGTCGCGGCCTTCGTGAAGCACGGCGGCGACGTCCGCCAGGCGGCCTCGAATGGGCTGCTGGTGGTGGATGCTCCCGCGACCCCCGGGCTGATCGCTCAGGCCAGGGCGCGGGCCTCGGGCCTCGTCGTCGAGGCGCTCGACGCGCTCCGAGACCGCTTCGCGAGGAACCCCGTGCGGCTCGCGCGGTAGGCAGTAGCCGGCGGGCAGTAGCTCGTCTCCTCGGCCGACCCTTCCTCGCGGCTCCGAATCCCAAAGACCCCGACGAGAAATCGGTGACCCGACCGGGTCGTCGGGCCGTCAAGTGCGCGTCAAGGCGAGGTGGAGCCGTCCGAAGGTCCGGCACGCGAGTTGCGAAGGCCGAGGGCGGAGGTCCCATGTCCCGACCCGCCTTGCAGACCGCCAGACGCCTGCTTCTCCTGGGAGGCGCCGCGTGCGCTGTCACGTTCAGCGGCTGGGGCGAGGCCCGCGGTCAGGGCCGCGGTCGCCTCGCCGAGCTCACGCAGCAGTACGCGCGCGAGTTCGGGCTGCCGATTCGCACCGTGAACGCGGGTACGGCCGAGCGGCGGGTCCAGCGCCAGGTGGTGCCGGTCCTGCCGAACACGTATCAGCGCTTCGCCGAGCTCTTCAGCGTGGCGAACGGGGCGCTGGTCTGGCGCAGCACCACCGGCGATCCGATCCACGCGACGATCAGCCTGGGTGGCGACGCGTACCTGAAGTTCGGCTACGTGGCCGCGCGCCAGTCCCGCTTCGCCGAACGGGTGAACCAGCCGAATCCCTCCAACTCGCCCCAGCACGGCGGGTACTACGCGGCGCTGGCGCTCCAGCCCGCGCGGGTGAACTACCTGCTCAACTGGTGGGCCACCGAGGGTTCCGACGAGCCGAACTTCCGCACGCGCCACCCGCAGGAGCCGTTGAACGGCGGGTGCATGTGGTGGCTGCTGCACGCGCGGGTAGCCGACGACGTCCCGTTCGCGCACGCCTTCGGGGTTACGCGCTCGCGCTCGCCGGCCAACCTCTTCCCGAAGCTGGTCTGGGCCGGCACCGAGGCGGTGGGGACGATCGGCGTGGCCTGCCAGAGCCTGGAGGCCTTCAATGCCATGGGGGAGCAGCAGCTCCTCGGTGCGCCTCCGGCCGGCGGCCTCGAGGACGCGGTGCGACCGGCGCGCTGAGGGATCCCCGGGGCCGAGTCACGTTGACGCTGCGCGTTGACATCGGTCGTTGTTCGTGGGAGAAGCCCCGGCGGCGACCAACCGGAGGGTTTCATGCGTGCATGGCGAATGATCGGGTGGGCGGCCTGCCTGGTGGGCGGGCTGGCGATGGCGGGCTGCGGGGCGACGGAATCGGAGCCCGCGGACCAGGATCAGCTCGAGGCGGATGCGCTCACGGGCGCCGACGGCAAGGACGACAGTCTCTACTCCACGTCGACCTACTTCTCGGTGCGGCGGGACTTCCGCAAGTGCATGTCGCCGCTCTGCGGGGGCTACTTCGTGAAGCGCCTGAACCGCACCACCACGCGCTGTCACGACGGAGTCTACGCCGCCGAGTGCTACGCGGCGGAGCTGGAGCTCTCGGCGCTGGGCCTCTCGGCGAGCGACGCGGCGAGCTTCGAGGCGGAAGTGGCCTCGGGGCGCGGCCTTTTGCGCGGACGCGTGGTGGCGCACACCTACGGCTCCGGGGGCGGGTCCTGGGTGCTCGGCCAGTTCAAGGCCTCCGAGGGGTGGCGAGCGGCCAGCGCCAACGCGCCGACGGGGATCTTTCGGCGCATGACCGACAACGGGATCCGCTGCATCAAGGCCCCGTGCTTCAACCTCCATGGGCCGCGCCTCAACTCGACGCTCACCATGGACTTCAGCGCTCTCGATCTTCGCGCGGCGGGAGCCACGCCGGAGCAGCTCCAGAAGGCGAACGAGGCGCTGCTCACGCGGGACGGCGTCATCGTGGCCGGCCTGGCCCGAACCACGCGAGACGGCGGACGCACGATGGTTGGCAGCCAGTTCTATCTGCGCGTGAAGAAGAGCGCCCCGGCGCCGCTCTCGTGCGCCAAGGATACCGACTGCACCTGGACCGCCTTCGATCGCCCCGTGACGAGCCCGGGCGAGTGCTACTGCACGGTCTGCCCGACGGCCGTGCTGAACGTGACCACGGCGACCGCCAACCAGGCCTCGTGGGATGCGCAGTGCGCGGCGGTGCGGCTGATGTGCCCCGCCTATCCATGTCGCTTGGTGCCCGACCCGGTCTGCCGTAACGGGCTCTGCGTAGCCCAGTAGCCCGGTTCGCGTCGTCTCGCCCTCTCGCCCCTCTCGCCCGCTGCTCATCCGGGCCTTTTCCTTGCGGCGTTCGCCCGCCAATGGCTCTACAATGGCGCTCCCGGGGCTTTGGCTCCCCGGGGCTCCCTCAGGGCACAGGACTAGCAAAGGAGAGCAGGATGAACGTGGCGAGCAGCATCGCGGACCTGATCGGGCGGACTCCTCTCGTGCGCCTCAATCGGCTCACCGAAGGATGTCATGCGGAGGTGGTGGCGAAGCTCGAGTCCTTCAACCCGTGTTCGAGCGTCAAGGACCGGATCGGACTCGCGATGATCGAGGCGGCGGAGCGGGATGGGCGGCTGTCCCGCGACATGCGCATCCTCGAACCGACGAGCGGCAATACCGGCATCGCGCTGGCGTTCGTGGCGGCGGCGAAGGGCTACCGCTGCACGCTGGTGATGCCCGAGACCATGAGCCTGGAGCGGCGCAAGCTGCTCAAGATCTTCGGCGCCGAGCTGGTCCTGACGCCGGGTGCCGAGGGGATGCCCGGGGCGATCCGGAAGGCCCAGGAGATGGCGGACGCCGACCGCACCTACTTCATGCCCCAGCAGTTCAAGAACCCGGCGAACCCCGACGTGCATCGCAAGACGACGGCCGAGGAGATCTGGAAGGACACCGACGGCAAGGTGGACTTCCTCATCTCGGGGGTGGGGACGGGTGGAACCATCACGGGGGTGGCCGAGGTGATCAAGCCGCGGCGCCCGTCCTTCAAGGCCATCGCCGTCGAGCCGACGGGCTCGCCGGTCCTGTCGGGCGGGGCGCCCGGGCCGCACAAGATCCAGGGGATCGGGGCCGGCTTCGTGCCAGAGATCCTGCGCATGGACCTCGTGGACGAGGTGATTCAGGTCGGCCACGAGGACGCGGGCCAGTTCGCGCGGCGCCTGGCCAAGGAGGAGGGCATTCTCGCGGGCATCTCCTCGGGGGCCGCCGTGTGGGCGGCGGTGCAGGTGGCGCGGCGACCGGAGAACAAGGGCAAGCTGATCGTCACCGTGCTGCCGTCCACGGGTGAGCGCTACCTCAGCACCTGGCTCTTCGAGGACGCCTGATGCACGAGGGGGCGGGATCGGGTTTCCCGGCCGAGGAGGGACCGGTCGGGAAAGGGGCCGAGCTGGCGTCGATCGTGGAGTCCCTCTCGCACACTCCCCCGGGCCTCATGCGCTCGGCCGAGGAGACGCACGAGCCCGTTCCGTCGCGGGACGGGGTCGTGCACCTCGTCGAGGCGCTGCGGGCGGTGCTCTTCCCCGGATACTTCGGTACGGCGGAGGCGCGGCCCGCCACGCTGCGCTACCACCTGGGCTACACGCTGGACCGGGTGCAGCGGAACCTGCGGCTTCAGGTGCGGCGAGGGCTCGCCTTCTCGTGCCAGGAGCCGTACGACCCCAAGCGCTGCGACGAACGGGCGCAGGAGGTCACGCACACCTTTCTCGCGCGACTCCCCGAGGTACAGCGCCTGCTCGGCCTGGACGTAGAGGCGGCCTTCCAGGGGGACCCGGCAGCTCCCTCGCCGGCAGAGATCATCTTCTGCTACCCGGGGCTGCTCGCCATCACGAACTACCGCATCGCCCACGAGCTACAGCGTCTGGGCGTGCCGCTCCTGCCGCGCATGATCGCCGAGCACGCCCACAGCATCACCGGGATCGACATTCATCCGGGGGCGACGATCGGCGAGCGCTTCTTCATCGATCACGGTACGGGCGTGGTGATCGGAGAGACGGCCGTGATCGGCGAGCGCGTCCGGCTCTACCAGGGCGTGACGCTGGGCGCGAAGAGCTTTCCCGCCGACGAGAAGGGGCACCTGGTGAAGGGGATCCCGCGGCATCCGATCATCGAGGACGACGTGATCATTTACGCGGGTGCCACGGTGCTCGGCCGCATCACGGTGGGCCGAGGCACGGTCGTGGGCGGGAACGTCTGGCTCACGCGGAGCGTGCCGCCGGGGAGCCGGGTGGCGATGCAGGCTCCTCGGGACTCGAGCTTCGAATCCGGCGACGGAATCTAGGCGCGTGGGCCGACGCGCCTAGCGAGCGTGGGCGTGGGCCGGCCAGCTCGCGGCTTACCTCCTGCGCGCCACTACCGCTGATAGGTCCCCATGAGCTCGGCCCTGCCGAGGACCTTCCCCTCGAGGGCGCGAGCGAGCTCTTCACGGCTCGCCCCCGATGGCAGGCCGGTGGGCGCGGAGAGGGCGTAGAGGCGGAAGTAGTAGCGGTGCCGCCCGTGCCCCTTGGGCGGCATCGGGCCGCGGTAGCCGAGCTCCCCCCACGAGTTCTTTCCCTGCCGGGCGCCGCTCGGTAGCGACGGGTTCTTGCCGACCCCCTCGGCCAGGCTCGTGACCTGGGCCGGCAGGTCGTAGAGGGTCCAGTGGACCCAGTTGCCGACGGGAGCGTCGGGATCTTCGCAGACCAGGGCGAAGTACTTGGTGCCCGCCGGCGCTCCGCTCCAGGCGAGCGGCGGCGAGCGGTCGATCCCCTCTCCGGTGTGCGCCTTCGGGATCGCGGCCTCGGGGGTGACGGCTGTGGACGTCATGGTGAACGACATGGTTCCCTCCTTCTTCTTCCCAGCCTCCGGGGGTGACGGCGGGACGCCTCCCTCCCTGGAGGTCACCTTCGAGCAGCTCGCCAGTGCGACGAGCGCTCCCAACCACGCGTGGCGACGCATCGTGTCTTCTCCTTCGGCTGGCGCGTCGAGGGGACTCTACGCCTCCGCGTGCGCCATTTCCAGGGAGGGGAGGGGGCGTCCTTCCCAATCCCCCGCATGACTCTAGAATGCATTCTCTAATTGCGAGAGGCGCGTGGATCGTGCGACGAGGGCCCGGTTCAGACCGTGAGGGAGCCATGCACATGAAGGGCTGGTTGCTGGTCTCTGGGGCGCTGCTCTGCGGCGCCTGCAGCGCGACGACGACGCCGGGCGGCGGGGATGCCGGGGGCCAGGGAGACAGCGCGGCGCCGCGCGTGGACGGCGCAGGTGGCGATGCGGCGCGTGCCGACGCCCGGGTGACGGATGGCGCTCGCGCGGACGCGAAGAGCGCCGACCAGCGGCCCGGCGACGCGGCGGCCTCGGTGAGCGAGAGCGAACCGAACGACGGCAAGACGACGACCGAGGTGAACGCGATCAAGGTGCCGGTGCTCGTGCGCGGGAGCATCGGCGTGGCGGACGACGCCGACGTCTTCACCTTTCAGGCGCAGGCGGGTGACCGCCTCGTCGCGCGGGTGCAAGGACAGGGCGGACTGCGGCCGCACCTGGCTGTCTTCGGGGAGAAGGGCCTCGGCGTCCCCGCCTCGGTTACGAGCTCGGCCAGCGGGGAGACCTTCGCCGAGTACTACGTCCTCAAGAGCGGAGCCTACTTCGTGGCGGTACGGGACCTGCGCAACGTGGGCGGCTCGTCGCAGCACGTGGGGGGCCCCGCGCTCACCTACGCGCTCACGGTGCTGGGGCTCTCCCGGCCGCCCATCTCGGCGACGGTGGGGAGCGAGACCAAGGCCACCATCTCCCCCTACGGTACGGTGCTCGTCTTCGCCTTCACGGCCCAGAAGGACGAGAAAGTGGACGTGACGGTCCTGGCGAAGCGGCTCGTTCCGCCCTCGGACGCGGATACGCGCCTGAGCTTGTTTCACCCCGGTCAGGCGGCCTGGCTCGGGACGAACGAGGACCTCTCGGGGAGCCAGAGCGATTCGCTGCTCACGGGCAACCTCCCGTTCGCGGGGACCTACCATGCGATCGTGGAGAACGTGGCCGCGGCTCCGGGCTCGAACCTGGCAGTCACGCTCAAGCTCAGCCGACCCTAGGACGAGCGCAGTCGAAGACGCGCGGTGCGTGGGACCTCCGCGGGCGGGGCCGCGAGGTGCGTCGTGGTCGCCGGGGGGGCCCCGGAGCGGTGCTGTGGTAGGCTGCGCGGCATGAAGCCGGTAGCGCTCGTTCGTGGATTCTTGCTCTCTCTGGCTCTCTTCGCCGCCTGCGACGACGATTGGCGGCCCGTGGCGGACGCGGGGGGAACGCCTCCGGCGGGCGACGGGAGAGCCTCGGATGCCGCTCGAGGGGACCTGGGTCCGCTGCCGCTGGACCTACCCTCCGGGGGGGCAGGGCACGCGCGCGTCGACGAGACGCTGGGAGCCGGGCAGGTTCGCGCCGGTCGCGTGACGGACGCGGCGCAGCTCCTCTCCGGAGTGAAGGTGCGCGGACGCGTCGGAGACTATCGTCTCTACAACGCGCGCGTGGCGTTCATCGTCCAGGATGGTCGTCGGTCGGACGGCATCGGGACCTACGGGGGCCAGGTCGTGGACGCCGTGCGCCTCGGACAGGCGGGGGAGCAGGCGCGAAGTCTCCTCGGAGAGATGATCTTCGGGGTGGGGACGCAGACGGTCCGGCCGACGAGCGTCGGGGTGATCGCCGACGGCAGCGACGGGAAGGCCGCCGTGGTGCGCGTGATCGGCGAGCCGGTCGCCGTGCCGGTCTTCGCGAGCTTCGCGCTCGGCAAGCTCCCGCCCTGCGCGATCGTGATGGACTACGTCCTCGAGCCCGAGAGCGACGCCCTCGAGATCCGCTGGAGGGTGATCAACCGCCACCGGACGACGAACATCACAACCACCGCCATCCTGGGGGTTCTCGCCGGGGACGGAGCGGACTTCTTCATGGAGGGGGTGGGCTTCGACACCTCGAGCACCTTCCCGGGAAGGTACGTGGGCATGATCGCGCGCAGCGTCGGCTACGCGCTCGTGCCCTCCGAGGGGCAGGTCACGCCGCTCGTGGTCGTGAGCGGCACCTGGCTCATGTCGAACGGGGAGTGGAGCATCCCCGCGGCGGGGGAATCGGTTCGGCGCTACCGGCTGGTCGTGTCCGACGGGACGCCGGACGCCGTGCTGCGGGGAGTGCGCAGCGTGCTCGGCCAGCCCCCGCTGGCGGAGCTCTCGGGGAGAGTGCTGAGCGGAACGACCCCCGTGGCGGAGGCGCGGGTGCACCTGACCACCGTGGAGTCGCCGCCGAAGTACGTGACCGGCGGACGCACAGACGCGAAGGGCGACTATCGCGTGGCCGTGGGGCCCGGCACGTATCGCGTGACGGCGGTGGCGGACGGCCGGGCGCCGTCGGTGGACCGCGAGGTGCGCGTGGAGACCTCCGGCGGGTCGGCGGACCTGTCGGTGGGCGAGAGCTCCCGGGTGACCTTCACCGTCAGCGACGTGGCGGGAGCCGACCTGCCGGCGAAGGTGATCGCCATGCCCAACACCAAGCCGCGCGCGTTTCCGGCGAGCTTCGGCGAGCGCGCGTTTCCGGCCGGGGCGGCGCAGGTGGCCTTCTACCTCGGAGGCACGGGTGAGCTGGCCCTGCCTCCCGGGGAGTACCGGCTGACCGCTAGCCGTGGCTTCGAGTACGAGCTCGACGAGCGGGAGGTGACCGCGGCCAGCGGTGCGCCGCAGGCCGTGGCCTTTCGGCTCACGCGCTCCGTGGACACGCGAGGGTACATGTCGGGCGACTTCCACGTGCACGCCATGTGGTCTCCCGATTCGAGCGATCTCTACGAGCTCAAGGTCTCGGCCCTCGCCGCGGAGGGGGTCGAGCTTCCGGTCTGCACCGAACACGAGTACGTGGGCGACTACGGGCCCACCATCGCGAAGCTCGGACTGCAGAGGTTCGTGCGCGGCGTGGTCGGCGAGGAGATCACGAGCTTCGTCTACGGGCACTTCAATCCGTTTCCGATCGAGGCCGACCCGAGTTTGCCCAACCGAGGGGCTCTCGTCTGGTACGAGCTGACCCCTCCGGCCGTCTTCGCCGAGGTCCGTCGGAGGTGGCCGCAGGCGGTGTTGCAGGTGAACCACCCGCGCGCCCCGGCGATGGCCTACTTCACCTACGTGGGCTACGACCCGCTCACGGGGCAGACCAGGCTGCAGGCCGAGTGGAGCACGGCGTTCGACGCGGTGGAGGTCTTCAACGGCTCGGGGTGGCGCGCGAACCGGGAGCGAACCGTGGCGGACTGGTTTTCTCTGCTCGAGCGCGGCCTGCGCGTCACGGCAACCGGGAACTCGGACTCGCACAACGCGTTCTCGGCCGAGGTGGGCTACCCGCGGAACTACGTCAAGCTCTCCACCGACGAGCCGGCGGCCGTGAGCCTCGAGGAGCTGGCGCGGTCGGTCAAGGCGCAGCGCGTGGCGGTGAGCGGGGGGATCTTCGTCACCGCCGAAGCCGAAGGGAAGGGCCTCGGAGAGCTCGTGCGCGCCGAGGGGGGCAAGGTGAAGCTCGCGATCAAGGTGCAGGCGCCGCGCTGGGTCCCGGCGGAGGCTCTGGAGGTCATCGTGGGTGGGGTCACCGCGAAGCGCATCGAGCTGGGCGCGGCCACCCAAGATCCGTCGAACCCGGTCGTGCGCTATCAGGGCACGGTCGAACTCGAGGTGACGCGCGACACCTGGGTGGTCGTCGTGGCCACGGGCACGGGGACCCTCGACCCGGTGGTGCGCGGCGGGGAGCCCTTCGGCCTGACGAACCCGATCTACGTGGACGCCGACGGCAACGGCTCGTTCACCCCTTCGAAGAGCTTTCCCTGACCGCGTCCTCCCCGGAGAGTGGCGCGACTGGCCGGCCAGGGGGCCTTCCGGTGCCGCGGCCTTCGGCCTAACGCCCCGCTTCTCCTGGCACGGGTCGGCGTGTCGCCGCGGCCTGGCTCTTGCACTCTTGTATCCGTTGGCCTCGCGACGAGGCTCCACGATGACGCTTCGACTGTGCACCCTGTGCGCTGGCCTGCTGGCGGCGCTGCTCGGCATGGGTGGCGCTACCGCGCGGCCCGGGGGAGATCCGCCCGGGCCGCGCCGCTTCGACGACCGACCGCGGCTGGCCCGCCCCGCGGCGCCCCGCGCGGGCCCTCTGCGGTGGCGGGTTCACGAGAGCCGGAGCTTCCGCGTCCTCTACCTCGACGGGGAGCTCGCCCCGCGTCTGGCGGCGGCGGCCGAGGCGGCGCGCGTGCGTCTCTATCGGGACTGGACTGGCCGGGCCCCCGCGCTGGCCTGGTCGCCCCGTTGCGACCTCTACCTCTATCGCTCGACGGAAGAGCTGGTGCAGATGACGGGCGGCGATCCGAAGGCTGGCTCGGCGCAAGCCCGGCCCGCGCGCCTCTCGCCGGGACAGATGCTCGAGCGCCGCATCAACGTCGCCGCGGATGACGATGGCCTCTTCGAGACCACGATCCCGCACGAGGTGACGCACGTGCTCTCGGCCGAGCTGCTGGCAGGGCAGCCGCTCCCTCGCTGGGCCGACGAGGGGATGGCCATGCTCGCCGAGTCCGAGCGGGACCAGCGCCGCCGCGAAGAGACGCTACGCGCGCGCCTCCGCCGAGCCGCTCCCTTCCGGCTACGGGACCTCGTGCGCATGGGTTACCCCGACGAGGAATACATGTCCCTCTTCTACGCGCAGAGCGTGTCGGTGGTGCGCTACCTCGTGCGCCTCGGCGGGCGTCCTACGCTGCTCGCCTTCCTCCGGACGGCCGGGCGGTACGGCGTGGACTACGGCCTACGTTACCACTACGGGCTGGGCGGCCTCACCGACCTGGAGAGCCGCTGGCGCGCCGCCCAAAGAGAAGAGGGCCGGTAGCCGACCCGGCCCTCTTGCGATGCGGTACGTCAGACGCGCTCTCAGTTGCAGCAGTGGGGCGGGGCCCCGGGCTCCTCGAGCGCTGCCTGGGTGGGGAGGCAGAGAGTGATGTCCACTTCGTTCATGCCCGGCCAGGTGAGGTGCAGGCAGCCGCCGAGGGCCCGGGCGGCCCGTCGGCAGTAGGCGAAGACCTGCTCGAGTTCGCTCTCCTCCGTGCGCTCGGCGAACGAACGCTGCGCGCGGAACTGCACGTGCACCTCGACGCTGTCCCCCACGAGCTCGGTGTGTAGCATCACGGCCGTCTTGGGGGCGGCATTGCGCTGCGCGCACATGAGCAGCGTCTGCATCAGCTCCTGCGCCACCTCGGGGGCCACGACCACGGAGGCCGCCGGCGCGTCGCCGGTCCAGAAGGGCGTGCACTGCTCGCGGAAGGCCCCCGCCACGCGGCTCGAGACGGTCGCGATCAGGCTCTCGACGGGGAGCGGACGCGCCTCGGGGAGCGCGTCGCGTTCGGCCTTCAGTGCGGGAGGAGTGGCCGCCTGCGCCCGGGCCGCGAGCCGCTTCGCGGCGCCGGTGAGGTCCGTTACGAGGGTCTGCAGGTTGAACGGCTTGGGCAGGTAGCTGTAGAGCCCCAGACGGACGGCGTCCACCGCGGAGCCCATGTCGGCGTAGGCGGTGATCAGGATGGCCTCGAAGGGGTGCCCCTCCTGCCGGAGCTGTTCGATGAGGCGGATCCCCGAATCTCCCGGCAGGTTCTTGTCGGTGACGAGGAGGTAGGGCTGGCTCGGATCCACCGCCTGCCGGAAGGCCTCCGCGGTGGAGAAGGCCTGCACCGCGAAGCCGTTGCGGCTGAGCAGATGACAGATCAGGTGACGGATCGACGCCTCGTCGTCCACCACGTAGGTCTGAAATAGCCCGGCCATGGTCGTCCTCCTCTGGTTTCCGCCTCGGGCGCCGGTCCGTTCGCTTCGCAGGGCGCACGGCCTGCCACGGGCGCTTACGTCGTACAAAAACATAGTGACTTGGCTTACGCAAAAATGCAACAGAAGAAATGATCCGGCTCGGGATCCTGTCGTGCCCCCTCGGGCCCCCGAGGACGCCCGGACCGGCCCCCGGCGCCGGCACAAAAAGTCGCGTTTCCCAACGGCTTTGCGACAATGGGGGCCCAGCCCCTCGCCGGGGCCTCGCTCCAGGTGGACGTGAGATACCCGACCAAAGTCGCCCTCGTGCTCGTCCTGGCCTCCGCACTCCCGGTCGCGGCCTCCGGCCTCGTGACGGCCGGCCTCAGCGGACGTGCCCTGGACGCGGAGATGGATCGCCTGCAGACGGCTCTCGCCGTGCAGACGGCGGCTGCCGCGGGAGGCTGGTTTCGCACCGCCGCGGACGACCTTCGTCGCGTGGCCTCGTACCTCCCTTTCGAGCAGCTCCAGGGGGCGGAGCTCGCCACGGCCCTGCGGCTCCCCTTGCGCCAGCTCGCCTACGTGAACGCGGTGGCGCTCCTCGACCGACGAGGGCGCGCGCTCGTGCCCCCCGCGTACCTGCCCGAGGGAGTTCCGATCGACGCGCCGGACCTGAAGGGGCGCAGGCGCATGCGAGAGGCCGACCTGGCCCGTCTCGCGGCGCACGTTCCTGTCGAGCTCGCCCTCGGCGCCGGTGTGGCCTTCGGGCCGGCGTATCGAGGGAGCGGAGGGGACGGGCGCGTCGTGTGCGCCGTGCGCGTGAGCCTGCCGCGTCGCGGGGAGAGCTGGGTGCTCGCTGCGGAGCTCTCTCTCGACGAGGTGGAGCAGGTTCTCGCCCGAGCGACGGCCGGCGGGCGCACGGCCTACCTTCTCGACCCGACGGGCCGCGTGGTCCTCGCGGCCCCGCGTAGCGCCTCGAATGCTGGGGCCGCCGCACTTCCGGGCGACGCGCCGCGCGGGGCGAGCCGCAGCGGCCACGTGCGTCGCAGCGACGGGCGCGAGGTGCTCGCGAGCCATGCACCCGTGGGGACGGTGGGGTATCGACTGGCGCTCGAGCTACCGCTCCAATCGCTGGCGGCCAATCGCCGTGCGCTCCTCGGCGCGACCTGGATCTGGACCGGGGTCTGTCTGCTCTTCGCCCTCGCCGGCGGGCTGTACCTGGGGCGCGGAGTGGCCCGCCCCGTCGGAGAGCTGGCGCGAGCCGCGCGTCGCGTGGAGAGCGGCGACTACGAGGCGCGGGTTCCGGTCTCGAGCCGGGACGAGGTGGGCCAGCTCGCGTCGGCGTTCAACCAGATGGCGCAGGCCATCCGCGAGTCGATGGGAACCATCACGGCCCAGAAGGACGAGCTGGCGGCCTGGAACGCCGAGCTGAAGACGCGCGTCGAGGAGCGGACCCGCGAGGTGCGCGAGGCGATCGACCAGGTCATCCAGTCGCAGAAGCTCGGCGCGGTGGGCGAGCTCGGCGCGGGCCTGGCCCACGAGCTGAACAACCCGATGACCATCATCTCAGGGCTGAGCCAGATGCTTCTCGCGTCAGCGACCCCCACCGATCCGAACCGCGAGGCGTACGAGGGAATGATCCAGGCCGCCGACCGGACGGCCGAGATCGTCCGCAACCTGCAGCGCTTCAGCGAGACACCGATGGGGCTCGAGCTCCAGCGGCTCGACGTGGCGCGGCTCGTGCGCGAGACCCTGGCCCTCACAGCCGCGCGGCTCGCGGAGGCCAAGGTGGAGCTCAGGCTGGAGGTCGGCCCCGCCTTGCCCGAGGTGCGGGGCAACGCCGCCGAGCTCTCGCAGGTCCTGCTCCACCTGGTGCAGAACGCGGTGCGAGCCATGCCGAAGGGGGGACAGCTCGCGGTGGGGGTGCACGCGGTGGAGGAGGCCGTGGCGATCAAGGTCCTGGACACCGGCCGCGGGATCAGCCCGACGGACCTGGGACGGATCTTCGAGCCCTTCTACGCGCCGGAGAAGACGCGCACCGGGCGGCCCGGTCTCGGACTGTCGGTGGCCAAGCGGATCGTGGACGAGCACCAGGGGCGGATCGTGGTGCGCTCGACGGTGGGGCAGGGGACGGAGTTCACCGTCTTCCTTCCGGGGCTCCGCGGGCAAACCCACCTCTCGTGACGCGGTACTATTGAAGAGAACATGCGGCGGCGGATCCTGGTCTTCGTGGGTGCGGCGGCGGTCCTTCTGACCGTGGGGCTCGTGCTCATCCGTTACGTGGGAGACCCCGCGCGGGAGACGCCGTCGTTGCCGCCGCGCGACCTCGGTGCGCCTCCGCGCGGTGACCTGCGCGCGAGCGACGGCCCGGCTGCCGCGCCACCTCGCGTGCGCCTCGAGGGGATCACCGGGAGCGTGGAGGTCCGCCTCGGGGCCGAGGAGTGGCACGCCGTCCGGAGCGGGAGCGTGCTCGACCGGCAGGGGAGCTTGCGCACGGGCCCGAAGGGGGGCGCGGTGCTCCGCGTCGGCGAAAAGGGGAGGCTCGTCATCGGGCCCTCCTCCGAGCTCTCGGTGCAGGAGCTGAGCGAGGTCTTGCACCACTTCACCCTGGACCGCGGACACCTGAAGGTGGACTACGCCAAGGAAGGCTGGCGCGTGCTGCGCGTGGAGAGCGGCAAGCGCAAGGTCGTGGCGCAGAGCCGGGAGGCGCGCTTCTCGGTCCTCGTCACCGACGAGACGGTGGCGGTGGCGACCGAAACCGGCGTCGTGGACCTGAAGTCAGCCGGGCGCTCGGTACGCGTCCCGGCGGGCCAGCAATCCGTGGTGCAGGGAGAGCAGGCGCCGAGCGAGCCGCTCCCCATCCCCAAAGAGGTGCTGCTCAAGGTGGCCGGGGCCTCGGGCGTGCCGCTCCCCATGAAGCAGCTCTCCGCCACGGTGCGCGGGCACGCGGCTCCCGGCAGCCGCGTGGAGGTGGGCGGTCAGTGGACCACCGTTCGTCCCGACGGGAGCTTCGAGCAGCGGGTGGCGCTTCGGCCCGGAGTCAATCGCGTGCAGGTCGTGACCGAGGACCCGTCGGGGCGCCGGCGGACCGAGGAGGTGGCCTACTACGTCGCGCGCCGCAGCGCCGCCGCGCCGCAGGGCAAGGTGGGCTACGAGCGCGTCTCTCTCGGGGACGGCATCACGCGCATCGTCTACAGCGACGGGAGCGCGTCGTACGAGTTTCGCGGCGGCGGCGTGCGGGGCAAGACGGTCTATCTGGGCGTCTTTCCGACCCTCGAGGAGGCGCGGGCGGCGCGGGCCCGCTTCCTGAAGGAGTCGGCAGGGCCGTGATCGACTCCCGCGCGCTCTGCGGGTACACTCCGCCGCCATGGCACCTCAATACATCTACGTGATGAAGGATCTGCGCAAGGTGGTTCCCCCCTCGCGCGAGATCCTGAAGGGCATCTGGCTCTCGTTCCTGCCGGGAGCGAAGATCGGCGTCATCGGCAACAACGGCGCGGGCAAGAGCACGCTTTTGCGCATCATGGCCGGCGTGGAGAAGGAGTTTCAGGGGGAGGCCTGGCCGGCCAAGGGCGTGCGCGTGGGCTATCTGTCGCAGGAGCCGCAGCTCGACCCCACCAAGACCGTGCTCGGCAACGTCGAGGAGGCGGTGGCCGGGGTGCGGGCGCTCCTCCGCCGCTTCGACGAGGTCAACGCGCGCTTTGGCGAGGCGGATCCCGACGAGATGGAGAAGCTCCTCGAGGAGCAAGGGGAGCTCCAGGATCAGATCGCGGCCGCGAACGGCTGGGACCTGGACCGGACGCTCGAGATCGCGATGGACGCGCTGCGCTGTCCGCCCCCCGAGGCCGAGGTGGCGACCCTCTCCGGTGGAGAGCGGAGGCGCGTGGCCCTCTGTCGGGTCTTGCTCGAGCGACCGGACCTGCTCCTGCTCGACGAGCCGACGAACCATCTGGACGCCGAGTCGGTGGCCTGGTTGGAGCAACACCTGGCCGAGTATCCGGGGACCGTGGTCTCCATCACCCACGACCGGTACTTTCTCGACAACGTGGCCGAGTGGATCCTAGAGCTCGACCGCGGCTCGGGGATCCCGTGGAAGGGGAACTACACCTCGTGGCTCGAGCAGAAGCGCAAGCGGCTCGCCGACGAGGAGAAGCAGGAGTCGGCGCGGCAGAAGATCCTCGCCCGCGAGCTCGAGTGGGTGCGCACCTCGCCGTCCGCGCGGCACGCCAAGAGCAAGGCGCGCCTCGCCCGGTACGAGGAGCTGCTGGCGCAGGGGAGCGAAGGGCGCGACCCCGCGGTGGAGATCACGGTCCCACCCGGGCCGCGACTCGGCGACAACGTGGTGATCGCCGAGGGGCTGTGCAAGGGCTACGGCGACCGCCTGCTCATCGACGACCTGAGCTTCCGTCTGCCGCGAGGCGGCATCGTCGGGGTGATCGGGCCGAACGGCGCCGGCAAGACCACGCTCTTCCGCATGATCACCGGCCAGGAGAAGCCCGACGGCGGGAAGCTCGTCCTCGGGGAGACGGTGCAGCTCGCCTACGTGGACCAGTCGCGGGACGCGCTCGACGGAGACAAGTCGGTCTGGGAGGAGATCTCCGAGGGGCAGGAGGCGCTGGAGCTCGGCAAGCGCAGCGTCCCCTCGCGGGCCTACGTCTCGAGCTTCAACTTCAAGGGGGGCGACCAGCAGAAGCGGGTCAAGGACCTATCGGGGGGCGAGCGCAACCGCGTGCACCTGGCCAAGATGATCAAGCGCGGCGGAAACTTGCTGCTCCTCGACGAGCCGACGAACGACCTGGACGTGGAGACCTTGCGGGCCCTCGAGGACGCGATCCTGCAGTTCCCGGGCTGCGCGGTGATCATCACCCACGACCGGTGGTTTCTGGACCGCGTGGCCACGCACATCCTGGCCTTCGAGGGAGAGAGCCACGTGGAGTGGTTCGAGGGGAACTACCGGGACTACGAGGCGGACCGCAAGAAGCGGCTCGGCGCGGCGGCGGACCAGCCGCATCGCGTCCGATACAAGAAGCTCACGCACTGAGGCGGGGCAGCTGCGTGCGGCCGGCGCTCCGGGCCTGCTCGGCGTCTCCCGACGAGGCGCGCTAGGTCGGGCCTCCCAGCAGCTCGTCGTAGAGCCGCACGAAGTCGCCGGCCACCCGTTCGGCGGAGAAGGCCTGCGTCACGTGGGCCCGGCCGCGCTCCCCCATGGCGTGTCGTAGCTCGCGCGGCGCCCGGATGGCCTCCGCGAGCGCCTCCGCCAGGGCGGCGGTGTTCTCCGACGGAAGCTCCCAGCCGTGGGCGCCGGGGATGACCACGCCGTCGGTGTTCGAAGGCTCGGTGATCAGCATGGGGAGGCCCGAGGCCATCGCCTCCAGCGCTGCGATCGGGGAGGCCTCGGTTCGCGAGGGGAGGAGCCCGAGGTCGGTCGCCCAGAGCAGGCGCTGCATCTCCGCGACGGGGCCGAGCCACTGCACCTGGCCGCCGAGGTCGTGGCGCCAGAGCTTGTAGCGCAGCGTCTCGAGCACGCGGCGGGAGGAGACGCGGCCGGCGAGGAACAGGCGGAAACTCGGCGGCAGTCGCCTCTGCGCGCGCAGCGCCGCGAGGGCCTCGATCACGCCGAGCTGGTTCTTCTGGTCGCAGATGCGGGCGGGCATCAGGGCCATGAAGTCGTCTTCGCCGAGGTCGTAGGTGCGGCGGGCCTCGGCGCGTTCGGCGGGGCTGGGGGGGCGAAAGCGCGCCGTGTCGACCCCGTTCGCGATCACCCGCACGCGCTCGCCCGGCAGGCCGAGCTCCCCGACGAGCAGGCGCCGGATGCTCTCCGAGTGCGCCACGACCTGGTCGCTGAGCGGCCAGAGCAGACGCTCGGCCCTGCGGTAGAAGCCGGACATGTCGTCGAGGTGCACCGAGGTGATGAGCCGTGCCGACGGGGCGAGCTGGCTCGCGAGTCGCCCCCAGAGGTTCCCGTCGTTCAGGTAGCAGTGGATGAGGTCGGGGCGGCAGTCGCGCAGCGCCGTGACGAGGCGGGCGAAGCTGGTCGGCAAGAACCAGAAGCGCCCGAGGGAGTAGGCGGGCTGCCCCGGCGGCGTCTCGGCCCGGTAATGCACGACGGGGCGCAGGACGCAGATCGTCGGCTCGAAGCGCTCCGGCGGGAGGAGGCGGATGAGCTCGAGGAGGTGCCGTTCGGCGCCGCCCTGGGTCAGCGAGGAGATGAGATAGAAGATGCGTGCGGGGGCCATGGGGTTCTACGGGTGTCGGGTTGGAGGCGGTGGTTCGTCGCGTCCGAGGAACCTGCGCACGATCCGCTGCTCCTCGGGGCCGAGCCCGAGGAGCCAGAGCAGCAGACCGTAGGCGACGAGCAGGGTGGCGGTCCCGAGGACCAGGCGAAGCAGGGGCGAAGGGCCGAGATGCGGCGCCAGCCAGGTGACGGCGAGGATCGCCGCGCTGCCGGCGAGGAGCACTCTCCCGAGCGCCCACGAGAAGAGACTCGTGCGCTGGAGCAGGCCGAGCTCGATGGCGTAGAGCGTCTGCACCAGCGTGATGGCGCACGCGGCGGAGGCCGCGGCCCCGAGTGCGCCGTAGCGGGGGATGAAGAGCAGGCAGAGGCCGATGTTCGTCCCGGCGGCGAGCACGTTGTTCAGGAGGCCGAGGTCGGAGCGCCCGGCCATCAGCACCACGTTTCCGCTCATGCCGAGGAGGCTGTTGGCCGAATGCCCGAGGACGAGCAGGACGAGCGGTCCGGCGGCGCCGGCGAAGGTGGGGCCGAAGAGGGCGAGGAGGTCGGCGCGAAAGGCCACGAGGAAGCCCACGAGGGGCATGGTCAGCAGGGCGACCCAGCGGGCCATCAGGTGAACGTTGTAGCGCAGCCGGGCGCGGTCTCCGCGCTCGAGCGCCTCGGCGAAAACGGGGGCGGCCACCGGGTCGAGCGCCGAGCGCGCGTGCGTCACCGCGCGTGCCAGGAGCTCGGCGCCGGCGTAGGTCCCGACGACCTCGTGGCTGACGTAGAAGCCGAGGAGGATGAGGTCCACGCGGTGCAGCAGCGTGTTCAGGAAGTCCGAGAGCGCCATGGGGAAGGAGAAGCGGAGCAGGGGGCCGTGGGGGCGGCGGGTCGCGAGGGCTGTGCGGAACCCTTCCCGGCCAAAGACCTGCCGCACCGCGAGGAGCGCCAGCGTGGCCGTGGCGGCGAGCGCGAGGAGGTGCGCGAGACAGAGGCCGCGCACCCCCGGCAAGAGAAAGGAGAGCGGGATAGTGCAGGCCATGAGGAGGAGCGGCTGGGCGAGCCCCGCGATGAGGAGGTTGTAGCGCTGTACCCGGGCGGCCATGGTGGCCCAGATCGCGACCGCCACGAGTCCCGTGAAGGGGGTGACGGGGGCGAGGAGGCGCAGCGCGGCGTGGGTGTCGGCGGTGCCTTGCAGACGTGCAAGCGGCCCGGAGAAGAGGGCGAGCAGTGCGGCGAGCAGGCCACCTCCGAGGAGGGTGAGCCAGAGCCCCGTCCCGAGCGCCTGGAGCTCGCGCGCGCGCTCCCCGGCCGCGCGGTGCACGGGGATCTGCCGCATGAGCCCCACGTCGGTGCCGAAGACGGAGAGCCGTGCGGCCACGTCCGTGACGCCGAGGCCGGTGGCGTAGGTGCCGTAGGGGCCGGCGCCGTAGAGCCGCGCCGCGAGCGCGTGGTAGGCCATCACGCTCAGCCCGGCGACGACGGCGAGGAGGTTCGTGCCGCTGCCCCGGACGGCTTCCTCGGCGTCCTCGCGGTGCGTGTCCTCGAGCTCCACGGTGGCGCTACGTCAGCCCGCCGCGATAGCTCGCGAGCACTTCCTCATCCGAGATGGGGGACTCCCGTCGCCGGCCGAGGAAGTAGACCCCCGACGCGGCGTCGAGCGCCGTTGGTCGGTCGATGAGCAGCCGGTCGAAGTACTTCAGCCAGAAGGTGGCGGCGCGGCTGTGCGCACGCACCAGCGCCCGGGCCGCCTTGTTGCGGAAGAAGCTGAGCAGGAAGTACTGATAGGTCCAGGCCAGGGCCATCCCCGGGCCGCAGACCGCGCCGCTGTCCAGCTCGTCGAAGGAGCGAAAGAGTCGCCGGTGGCCGACGGGGGTGAAGCGCAGCGAGCAGCTCCGGCTGTGGACCTGCTGCATGAACGGTGTCTCCGCGTAGACCAGCCCGCCCGGCTTGAGGACGCGGTGCGCCTCGGCCACGCAGCGAAAGGGGTCGAGCACCTCGCAGAGGAAGGCCTGCAGCGTCACCGCGTCGAAGCTCTGGTCGGGGAAGGGGAGGTCGTGAGCGTCGCAGACGACCCGCGTGCGCGGGCCGATCGCCAGGTCGGTCTCCACGAGCTCGAGACGCGGGTTGTCGAGGAAGGGCTGCATCCCCTCGCCCGGGATGCGCCCCGCGACCACGAGCACGCGTCGAGGTGCGGCGGGATCGCCCTGCGCGAGCAGCTCGGCAAGGCGGCCGTAGTTTCGGCCCGCGGTGAGGTTCTGGCCGAGCTGGGGGAGACGCAGGTCGAGCTGACGCGCCAGCTCCACCAGGCGCTGCCGCCCCCCCGTGGGCTGTCGCGCGAGTTCCTCTACCGTGAAGACGCTCTTCTCGTCGGCGACGAGGATCGGGATGCCCTCCACGACGGGGAAGATCCGGCCGCACGAGCGTCCCTGACAGACGACCGCCTTCCCCGCGCCGGCGAGCGCCGCGCTGCAGGCCGGGCAGCGGAGCAGTGCGAAGAGCTCGGGCGAGAGGCGCGTCGGCTGTTCGGGGACGCGGGTCCGGGGGGGCGTCTCGACCTCGATGGCGGCGTTCACGGCGACAGGACCTCCTCCGCTCCGTCGGGGAGCGGACGTGGGCGGATACTATTGAATGGGCCCCTGCTCCGCAAGGCGCCACCGACGCGGGGGTTGCTCCGCCAGGAGGCCCCGTGCGAATCTGCGCCCTCCAATCCGTGAAGCGAGCGCCGCCGGCATGACCTCCTCTCCCTCCAAGCCCGCCCGAATCTTCGGGCTCAAAGACATCTTCACCAGCATCAACGCGCTCGGCGGGGTGGTGGCGATCGCCTTCTGCATCGAAGGGAAGGCGCTCTACGCCGGCTACGCCCTGCTCGTGGGCTACGTGCTCGGAGACTCGCTCGACGGCTTCGTGGCGCGCCTGACCAACACCGGCAACCAGTTCGGGGCGCAGTTCGACGCGGCGAGCGACTACCTGGCCCAGTGCATCGCTCCGGCGGGGATCGTTTACCTGGCCTACCGGGACGCGTCCTTCTACGCGGCCGTAGCGCTGGCGTCGGTGCTGGTCCTCGCGGGGACGATCCGCCACGCGCTCTTCGCCGTCGTGCCGAACCGCTACCCGATGGCGTACTTCGGCATGCCGCGCACGGTGTCCTCGTTTCTGGTGATCGCGTTCGTCAACTCGGCGTACATCCCCGCGCACCTGCCCGGGTGGCGCTGGGTCGGAGCCGTGCTGCTCGTCTTCCTGGCCGTGGCGAACCTCTTGCCCATCCCCTTTCGGACCCACCGCGGGCGCAAGCTGAAGACCTGGGTCAAGCCCTTCATCGCGGCCTACTTCGTGACCACCTGCATCACGCTGGTCCTGCGGCCGCGTTACGTCTTCGACCTGACCCTCGTCTGGATGGTGGCCTACTCCTCGGCGTCGTGGCTCGAGATGGAGCGCTCGGAGCGCGCGGCGTTCTGGGACGAGGCGCGCCGGTGGAGGGCGGAGATCCGCGCGGCCAGGTAGAGGCCTCGCGTCCTCAGACCTTCGCCGCGGTCGTCGAGGGGGCTCGAGGCGCGGTGCCGTCGTCGGGAGCTCTCCCGCCCCTGCCGATCGTGCGCGCCAGGTAGCTCGTGGTCTCGTAGAAGAGCTTGCTCGGGTTACGGACGAGGAGCGAGAGCTCCGCGTGGCAGCGCATGTAGCACTGGTCGTGGCAGGGGATGCGCTCGCCGAAGCGCGCCTTGCCGAGCGCCTGCACCGCGCGCAGCGAGCCGACCTCGAGGAGGTTCCCCGCTTTGCCGCCGATCTGCCCCGCCTCGTCGAGCGGACGGCAGGGGAAGCTCACGTTTCCCTCGGGATCGACGCGGGCCGTGAGGGTGGGAAAGCACTGGAAGGGGGTGAACTCGCGCATGTGCTCGTAGTAGATGCGCGCGCCGGAGACGGGCTTGCCGGCGCGCTTGGCGGCGATCAGGCGCTCCATGAAGCGGCGGTAGCGCGGGTTGCCCACGAGCCCCGGATGGGGGCGCACCCCCTGGTTCTGCGGCGAGACCGAGAACTCGGCTCCGTGGGCGAAGCAGAACTCCATCACCGCCTCGGCCTCGTCCACAGTCTCGGGCGTCACGACGCAGTTCACGGTGAGCAGGTACTTCCGACCCGCGCGGTGCCGGGCGTAGTGCGCGATGATGTCGAGGACCTTCTGGGCCGTCCCCTGGCCCACCCCGTAGAGGCGGTCTAGCTTCGCCGTGTCGAGCGAGTCGAGGCTTATCACCACGTTGTCCACGGCATCCAGCACGCGCTCGCGCCGCGGGAGCAGCAGGCCGTTCGTGTTCAGGCTCAGGTACGCGAAGTCCAGGCTCCGGGCGTGCAGGCAGAGCTCCTCGATGTCGTTCCGCAGGAGGGGCTCGCCGCCGGTCAGGTAGAGCACGTCGCAGTCCTTGCGGATGACCTCCATGATCCGCTCGGCCTGGTCGGTGCTGGCCTGCTTGTCCTTCACCAGGTGGTTCAGGTCCGCCGAGAAGTGCTCGCAGTAGCTGCAGCGGAAGTTGCACATCGAGGTGACGTAGTAGGTCGCCACCATCGTGTCGAGGGTGTGCTTCGAGCCGAGCGCCGCCTGGGCGATGTTCTTGAAGTAGGCGCGCGCGAGATTCCCGGCCTTCATGAAACACCCTCGCTACGAGCCGGACGGTAGGCACGTCCGGGAGCGCAGGCTAGCAAAGAAGCCAAGGAGCGGGTAGCGGGAAGGAAACCCGGTATCCGAGGGGCGGTGGCGCTGGATCAGCGGCCGCGGGTCAGCGGCAGTACATGCAGCCGAGGATCCGGTCGTCCACCGTGCGGGCCAGGTTGAAGGGGTGCACGGTCTTGCCGCACCGCGGACAGGTCACGGGCTTCTCGGTCGCCGGGCGAGACGAGCTGCTCGCCGAGCGCGGACGTTCGTCGTCGCGGGCATCGTCGCTCCGGACGGTGCGCGGGGCGGGGCGCACCTCCTCGCGCGGCGCGCGCGGGGGAGGGGGCGGCGCCTCGATGACGGGCGGCGGCACGCACGCCAGCACGCGCCGGCGTTCGGCGAAGAGCACCTCCATCTTCGTGGGCGGGTAGAGCAGGCCGAGCACGTAGCCCTCGGCAAAGGTGGGATGCCCGACGTAGTCGCCGGCGGCGAAGCTCTCGGTCGCGCGGTAGGTCCGCACGGCGGCCTCTCCCCGCTCGGCGAGAACGCGGCCGAGGTCCACGGCGGTGGCGGCGAGGATGGCCTCGCTCTTGTCGCACTGCAGCTCGTAGACCCCGATGCTGCCGCACGCGCCGCACTTCAGGTGTCCGAAGCGGCCCCGGTGCACGAGCTCGTGAGACACCGAGGCCTGGCAGGCGGGGCAGAGCGTGGTGAAAGACGGCTTGGTCTTGGGCTTGGGGGTCTTGGTTGTCGCTGGGGGCACTGATGACTCGAGCGTTGAGCTCCTGCACTCTGGGTCATGCGGGGGGGCATGTCAAGGACCATCCCCGGCGCGCGCGTGCGGCCGGCGTGGGTTTACAGCGGAGAAGCTCGCGGAGTAGCTTCGCGCTCCACCGCGAGGTGAGGCCGAGGAGGAGCCCCGATGGAGAGCTCGCTCAGCAACGAAGATCTGGCGCCCGTCCCCGCGCACAAGCGGACCTGGTCGCTCTGGAGCATCGCCGCGCTCTGGGTCGGGATGGCGATCTGCATTCCGACCTACACCCTCGCTTCGAGCCTGGTCGACAAAGGGTGGTCCTGGACCGCGGCCGTGCTGTCGGTCGCGCTCGGGAACCTCGTCGTGCTCGTGCCGATGGTGCTGAACGGGCACGCTGGCACGCGCTACGGCATCCCCTTCCCCGTGCTCGTGCGGGCCTCCTTCGGCGTGCTCGGCTCGAACGTCCCCGCGCTGATGCGCGCCGTCGTGGCCTGCGGCTGGTTCGGCATCCAGACCTGGATCGGCGGCTCGGCGATCTACGAGATCGCCCGCGCCCTGCACCCGAGCCCCGTCGGGCTCCCGCAGGTGCTCCCCGCCTGGCTGGGGGTCGGGACCGGCCCCTTCCTCTGCTTCCTCATCTTCTGGGCCATGAACGTCGCGATCATCGTGCGCGGCATGGAGTCCATCCGCGTGTTCGAGAACTGGTCGGCGCCCTTTCTCCTGGCCGTGGGGGTGGCGCTCTTCGCCTGGGCCTGGCACGCCGTGGGAGACCTCGGCCCGATCCTGGCCACGAAGCCCGACGCGTCGCGGACCGGCTTCGGCGCCATCCTCGGCGCGGGCCTCACCAGCGCCGTGGCCTTCTGGGGGACGCTCGCACTCAACATCCCCGACTTCTCGCGCTACGCGCGCAGCCAGCGCGACCAGCTCATCGGGCAGGCCATCGGCCTTCCGCCCACCATGACCATGTTCGCCTTCATCGGCGCCGCGGTGACGAACGCCACCGCCATCGTTTTCGGCAAGCGCATCTCCGACCCGGTGCAGCTCCTCGCGCGCATCGGCGGCCCGCTCACCCGCGTGATCTCCATGGTGGCCCTGCTCGTGGCCACGCTCACCACGAACCTGGCCGCCAACGTGGTCTCGCCGGCAAACGACCTGGCCAACCTGAGCCCACGGCGCATCTCCTTCCGCCGCGGCGCCCTCATCACCGCCGTGATCGGCATCCTCATGCTTCCCTGGAAGCTCTACAACGACGCCGGGCAGTACCTCTTCACCTGGCTCCTCGGCTACGGCGCGATGCTGGGCTCCGTCGGTGGCGTGATGATCGCCGACTACTTCTTCATCCGCCGGAAGCAGCTCAAGCTGGACGACCTCTACCGCCGCGGGGGCGTCTACGAGTACCGCCGGGGCTTCAACACGGTGGCGCTGGTCGCCCTGGCCGCGGGGATCGCGCCCAATGTGCCCGGCTTCCTCGGCGCGCTCGGCGTGCTCGAGGTCGCGCCCCTCTTCGCGACTATCTACGAGTGGGCCTGGTTCGTGGCCTTCTTCCTGGCGGGGGCGGTGTATCTGGCGGGGATGCACCTTCTGGCCCCGGCCCTCGTGGCCGACGCGCAACGGCTGGTCGCGCCGTAGACGGTGGTCGGGCAAGAGCCGCGCGCAGGA
Organism: Deltaproteobacteria bacterium; assembly: GCA_020848905.1. Classification (NCBI taxonomy): domain Bacteria; kingdom Pseudomonadati; phylum Myxococcota; class Myxococcia; species Deltaproteobacteria bacterium. The sequence continues at coordinate 27,074 of JADLHG010000040.1, read as the reverse complement.
GGGAGCGAGGACGGCGATTCGCCGTTGACAGGTGGCGGATAGCTGGTCAGACTTAACGCCGTCTACTCGTTCTGCGATGTTTGGGGGCATCGCAGATTCCTTTCTTGGGGGAAATCCGTTGGGCTGTCATTTCTCGCTCGCCGCAATTGCTGTTCTCAGTGCCCGTCTTGCGGGCCCCTTGCCCCCCCCCCCCTGCGTTTTCGGTCTTCCCTAGTCGCACTCGCTCGGCAGCGGCACGGCGCGTCTAGGGACCAACCCTGGGGGCGACGGCGTTGTCCTCAGGAGCTCAGAGAGGAGGAGGATATGCGACGGTATCTGGTTGTGGGGATGTGGTGCGCGCTCTTGGGCGCGGTCGCGCAGGCCTGCGCGGACCCGTCCAGCCCCGGGGGAGGCCCCGGGGCGGGGACGACGATCGATCCAGGGACGACAGGGAAACGGGTGAGAGGCCTCGCGTCGCGCGCCGATGATGGCCGCACGATCCTCTTCTTCAGCGAGGCCGCAGATCTCTCGAAGCACCTGCAAGAAACACTGGCTGGCGTGGAGCGGGATGAGCTGTGGGTGCGCGCGGAGGTGCCCACGGAGCTCCTGCCCCCCGCTGGTGCTCGGCTCACCGTCGACCTGGCCACCGATCAGAAGGTCGTGCTCGTCATGCGGCGACCCTGGGCCCTGCTCATGAGCAGCGGCGTTGAGTACAAGACGCTGACCTTGGCGCCAAGACCTGGACTGACCACGGGTGACCTCATCATCAGAGGTCCAGCGGCGGCCGGTGACCCCATGGGCAAGCCGGGCGCCTGGTCCTTCGCCTTCAACGCGACCTACACGGGCCCCGTCACTCTGGGCGGGAAGCTCGTGCCGAAGACCAACGCAAGAACGGAATTCGGCGCCGTGTACGACAACGCGGTCGAGAACTAGGGGGGCTACGCCATGCACAAGATTCGCGCGTTGGGTCGCCGGCTCACCGGCAGGCCTCGGATGATCGTGTACCTCGTGATCGCGGGACTGACGTGCTGGTCCGCGGCGGCAGGGGCTGCCTACTACTTCATGGGCTGGGCTGACAAGTACTTCGTGGGAACGATATTCGCCGACATCAAGGAGGGGAGCAATACCGGTGGCACGTATGGGGAGTACAACGGCCCCGACAAGGCCTGGGCGACCATTGGCATACAGACGCGTGCTGGGCAGGCCAACGCCGTGTCACGCGCGAGCTTCTACATTCGTGACCGGAGCACCACGAAGTGCGGCACGCTCCATGCGGCACGCTCCATGTCGTGTTCTCACGCTATCACCTGTACAATGCTGGACCGATCTTCGCAGAGGGATCGACCTGTCCAGTGTTCCAATCCAACTACGACCTAGACGGTACGCCCGTGGAGCTGGTGCGATACACCTGTGAGTTCCCGAATGGTCCCGCCGATCAGTACCTAGCGACGCAGTTCATGGAGATCAGTCACGCTGGGGCGAGCGAGTATCTGCCACCGTCGGGTGACGTCAGGTGGCAATACCTGACACGGATGTGGAGCACTTGGGGCGTCCCGGGGGACACGGGGCACTCCGAGAGCTGGAGCTGCTTCGGCATCTACTGGACGACCTAGGTCCTTCCATCGAGGGCCGAGAGCTCTCGGTCTGCTCGCCTTGGGCCCTCGTGGACCCTTTCCGCGCCGCCTCGTGACACCCCGCGTAACTTCTGCTGTACTGCGCGGCATGAACGACCGACTCCCACGCTTTTCCGACGGGCCGAGGTGGCTCGGCGGGGTCCTCGGGCTCCTCGTGCTCTTCGCACCGGTGCTCGCCTTCGCCGACGCGGCGCCGAAAAACGACAGCGGTGACACGGCCTGGATGCTGGTCTCCTCGGCCTTCGTGCTCTTCATGACCCCCGGGCTCGCGCTCTTCTACGGGGGGATGGTGCACAAGCGGAACGTCCTCTCCACCTTCATGTTCGTGCACTTCGCGCTCGCGCTGATCACCTTGCAGTGGGTGCTCTGCGGCTACTCGCTGGCCTTCGGCACGAGCCACGGCGGCTTCATCGGAGGGGGTGACTTTCTGCTCCTCCGCGGCGTGACGGGAGATCCGAAGGGCTCCGTGCCGCACCTGGCCTTCATGGCCTTCCAGATGAAGTTCGCCATCATCACGCCGGCCCTCATCGCCGGGGCCTTCGTGGAGCGGATGAAGTTCTCGGCCTACGTGCTCTTCACGCTCCTCTGGACCACGCTAGTCTACGACCCGGTCGCGCACTGGACCTGGGCCGAGGGGGGCTGGCTCTTCAAGCTCGGGGTGCTCGACTTCGCCGGGGGCACCGTGGTGCACCTCACGGCCGGCATCGCGGCGCTCGTCTGCGCCATCGTCGTGGGACGGCGCCGAGGCTATCCGCGGCAGAAGGCGCCGCCCCACAACCTGACCATGACCGTCACCGGGGGCGGGCTTCTCTGGTTCGGCTGGTTCGGCTTCAACGCCGGCTCGGCCCTCGCCGCCAACGGCATCGCCGCGCTCGCCTTCTGCACCACCCACGTCTCGGCCGGCACCGCGGCGCTGGCCTGGGTCTCGGCCGAGTGGCTGCACCGCAAGCGGCCGACCATGCTCGGCTTCGTCTCGGGGCTCGTGGCCGGGCTGGTGGCGATCACCCCCGCCGCGGGCTTCGTGAGCGTCGCCTCCTCGACGATCTTCGGGCTGCTCGCCGGCCTCGCCTGCTACGGAGCCGTGGTGCTCAAGGAGCGACTGCACTACGACGACTCGCTCGACGCGTTCGGCGTCCACGGCGTGGGCGGGATCCTGGGCGCGCTCCTCACGGGGGTCTTCGCGCAGAAGCAGCTCAACCCGGCCGGCCAGAACGGGCTCCTCCACGGCAATCCGCGGCAGCTCGGGCTGCAGGCCCTCGGCGTGGGCGCGGCGGGCCTCTACAGCGCGGCGCTGACCTTCGTCTTGCTCAAGCTCACCGACAAGGTGATCGGCCTCCGTGTGACCCCCGACGAGGAGCGCGAAGGGCTCGACGTGACCCAGCACGGGGAGTCGGGCTACGTGATGTAGCCGCCGCCCCGCGAGTCCTGGGCGCGCTCGTCGTGCCGGACCGCTACCCCCGCATGGCCTGGATCGGCGAGATGCGCGCGGCACGCAGCGCGGGCAGAAAGCCGCCGAGGAGGCCCATCCCCGCCGCGGCGAGTCCGGCCGTGACGAGGATCTGCGGCGTGGGCGTGAGCGAGAAGACGATCTCGGACCAGCTCGCGAAGTTCATCATGGAGAAGCGCACGAAGCGGAGCGTCATGGCCGCGAGCGTGCCGAGCGCGCCCCCCACGAGCGACAGGAGCAGCCCCTCGACGAGGAAGGAGGAGAGGACCGAGAGCCGCGAGAAGCCGAGCGCCCGCAGCGTGCCGATCTCGCGCTGCCGGTCGGCCACCGAGGCGTACATGGTGATCATGGCCCCGATCATGGCTCCGATGGAGAAGAAGACCGCGATCACCGCGCCCATCACCGTGATGAAGAGCGAGGTCCCCTCGGACTGCTTCTCGTAGTAGGCGGACTGCCGCATCGCGATCAGCCCGAGCCGCTTGTCCTGCTCCGCGTAGGCCTCGAACCCCTCGAAGGCGGCCGCCGACTCGAGGCGCACGTGCACGGCCGAGACCAGCCCGTCCCGCCCGAAGGACTGGCGGAGCGTGTTCAGGTCGGCCCAGACCTCGGACTCGTGCGAGGAGCCGCCGTCCTCGAAGACCCCCACCACTGTGGCCGGCTTGTTCTTGCGCAGCTCGAACGACTGGCCGAGGTCGATCCCCTTGAAGCGCCCCCGGATGCGCGTGCCGATGATCACCTCGCTCGTGCCGGGGCGTGCGGGACGCCCGGCGACGATGCGCACCTCGGGCCGGAACTTCATCACCTGGTCGGGGACTCCGCGGGCCTGCACGTTCGAGACCCCCTCGCCGCCGACCTTGTCCATCGCCAGCACCACCACGAGCTCGCCCACGCCGAGGGGCAATCCCCCTTCGCCCTTCTTCACCCCGGGGCCGGCCAGGATCAGCCCCACCGTGGGGTCCTCGATCGAGCTCATCATCTCGGTGTCGCTCCCCTTGCGCAGGACGACCGCCACGTCGGCCCGCCCGGCGCTGCCGAGGGTGTGCTTGATCCCCGCCGAGAGCATGAGCGCCGAGGCCAGCACGAAGACCACGAGCGCGATACCGAGCGCCGCCGCGATGGTCGTGGTGCGTCGCACCGCCAGGCTTCGCACGTTGTAGGAGAGTGGAATCATCGTCCTGGCTCCTAACCGATCCGCCGGAGGGCGTCGACCACCCGCAGCCGGAAGGCTCGATACGCGGGGGGCAACGACGCCACGAGGCTGAGGAGGACCGCTAGCCCGAGGGCCAGGATGGCCGTGGAGGTCCCCACCCGCACGAAGGGGAAGAGCGCGCCCAGGTTCTCCTCGAGCCAGCGGCCGAGCCCCTTCTCGAGGAAGGGGTAGGCGATGAGCAAGCCGACTCCGCCGCCGAGCAGGCCAAGCACGACCGACTCCATCACCACCGCGCTCGCGATCTGCATCGGGGAGAAGCCGATGGCCCGGAGGACGCCGTGCTCGTTGATGCGCTCCCGGACCCCCATCGCGATGGTGTTGCCGAGCACGAGCATCATGATGGCCAGGATCACGATGGAGATGATGTCGATGGCCTTCAGCACCGTCGAGATCATCCCCAGGAAGGAGAGGTTGAAGGCCCGCTCGCTCTGGCTCAGGGTCTGGACGTCCCGCGTGTCGAAGTGCCGGTCCACCACCTGGGCCAGGTCGGCGGAGCGCGTGGGGTCGTCCACGCGGAAGACCACCCAGCCGATCTGGTCCCGCCGCGCCTCGGGGATGGACTGGTTCATGTAGTCCCAGTGGAAGAAGAAGGTGGAGCGGTCGACCGACTTGCGCGTGGCGGTGTAGATGCCGGAGATGGTGAAGGGCCAGTCGCCGGGGAAGATGCTGCCCTGAAGGGTCACGCGATCCCCCACCTTCCAGCCGAGCTTCTTGGCCAGCACGTCCCCCACGATCGCCCCCTGCCGTTCCTTCTTCCAGCCTGCGATCTGGTCGGGGGGAACCAGCATCTCGTCGTAGACCGAAAGGAACGTGTTCGTATCCACGGCCAGGGTGCCGAAGAACTCGCGCTCGTGCTTCGGGTCCTTGGCGCCGAACCAGTTGGCGAAGGTCGCCTCCTTGACCCCCTTGAGCTGGCGCACCTCGTCGATGTAGCGCTTCGGCAGGGGCATGATGAAGGTGACCTTGTGGCGCGTCACCACGCGGTCCTTCGCGGCGTGGTCGGCGGCCACGGTCCAGGCGGAGATGATGGTGCGGAGGAGCACGAAGGTCAGCACCGCGATGGCCACCCCGAGGACGGTGAGGCTGGTGCGGACCTTGTTACGAAGCAGGCTCTTCGCGGCCAGGCGTCCGAGCTTCATGAGACGAGCGTCCCCTTGTCGAGGCGCCGCGTGATCGACGCGCGCTCGGCCGCCGCCGGGTCGTGCGTCACCATCACGATCGTCTTCTTGAACTCGCGGTTCAGCTTCTCGAGCAGGGTCAGGATCTCGTCGGCGCTCTTGCGGTCGAGGTCCCCCGTCGGCTCGTCGGCCACGATGATCTTCGGGTCGTTCACGATGGCGCGGGCGATCGCCACGCGCTGCTCCTGCCCGCCGGAGAGCTGGCGGGGAAAGTGCTGCATCCGCTCCTCGAGGCCCACCACGCGCAGGGCCGTCTGCGCGCGCTGCTTGCGCTCCTTGCCCGAGAGCTTGGTGAGGAGCAGCGGCAGCTCCACGTTCTGCAGCGCCGTCAGCACCGGCACGAGGTTGTACGCCTGGAAGATGAAGCCGATGGTGCGCGAGCGCCAGGTCCCGAGGGCCGCCTCGCCGAGGTTCGTGAGGTCCTGCCCAGCCACCTCCACGCTCCCGGCGCTCGGGCGGTCGAGCCCGGCGATGAGGTTCAGCAGCGTGGTCTTCCCCGAGCCCGACGGTCCCATGAGGGCCTCGAAGGAGCCGCTCGGGATCTCGAGGTCCAGGCCGTCCAGCACCTTCACGGGCTCCTTGCCGCGCCAGTAGGTCTTCTCGACGCGTCTCAGCCGCGCGATGGCCTTCTCCTCGCTCGCCGTCTCCGCCATCACTCGCTCCTTTCCTTGACCCGCTGCCCGTCGGTGAAGCTGGGGAGCGGGTTCTTCACGACCTTCGTTCCGGCCCCGGGCCCGCGCTCGAGCACGAAGCCGCCGCCGAGAGGGGGGCCGAGGGTCACGGGCACCATTCGCAGGGCGCCGTTCTCGAGCACGAAGACCACCTTGGCCCCTTGCCGGTCGGCCACCGCGCCGCCGGGCACGACGAGCTTCGGGGGCTCCTTCATGGTCGCGGCGTCGAGCGCCCTCTCGAGCACGTTGATCCGCCCCGCCATGTCGGGGAGGACGCCCTCGGCCGCGTCCACGAACTTCACCTTCACGATCACCGTGGCCTTGGCCCGGTTCACCCGCTGGCTGAGCTCGTGCACGGCCCCTCGATAGCGCCGCGACGGAAACGCGTCGAGCACGATCTCGCAGGGGGCCTCCTTGCGCACGAGGTGCAGGCGCCCCTCGGGGACGTCGGCCTCCAGCATCAGCGTGGCGAAGTCCGCCACCTCGAGGAGCGGTGGGCTCGCCGGCCCGACGAGCTCCCCGACGGCCGGAGGCTTGGTGATCACGGTCCCGCCGATGGGCGCGAGCACGATCGCGTGGCCCAGGTTCACCTGGAGGGACGTCACCTCGGCCTGCGCCACCTTGGCCTGCGCGTCGGCGGCCTTCACCTCGCCGTCGAGCGACGTGACCCGCGCCGCGAGGTCCTGCGCCACGGCCTTGGCCGAGGCTCCCCGAGCTGCAAGGAGTCGTTCGCGGGCCAGCTGCTGCTGCGCTTCCGCCAGACGCGCGCGCGCGGTGGCGGCGGTGGCCCGGGCGGCGAGGACGCGCGACGCGGCGGCCGCGATTGCTGCCCGCTGGTCCGAGGTCTCGAGCTCGAGGAGCTTCTGCCCCGCCCGCACGAGGTCCCCTTCCCTGACCAGGACCCGCGCCACGCGCCCCTGCACCTTGGCCGAGACCTTGGAGAGCGTCTGCGGGACGACGTACCCGGTGGCCGTGAGCTGCACCTGGGCCTGCGCCGGCGAGATCAGGCTCACCTCGGTCAGCGAGACCTCGGCCTTGAAGACCTTGGATTCCACGAGCGGCAGGCCGACGAAGTAGCCCACCGCGACGAGGCCGGCCACCGCCGCGAGCGCGAGGATAAGCCGCAGTCCGCGGCCTCGGCCGGGCGCTTCCTCCCGGTTGATGCGGAGCGATGCAAGATCGGACGAGAGTTGATCGGACATGTTCCCGTTCCCGCGGAAGCGGGCATCCTACCGTCGGTGTCACCGGGCCGCAACCCGAGGGGCCGGGGCAGGGCATGCTAGGCACCGCCCCACACGCCCGCTACAATGTGCGCCCCATGATCGCCGCCGACAACCCCCTGCCTCTCGTCGACAGCCACGCGCACCTGGACGGCCCGGACTTCGCCGAGGACTTCCCTGAGGTGCTCGAGCGAGCGCGCGCCGCGGGAGTCCTCCGGATCCTGACCGTCGGCACCGAGCTCGGCACCTCGCGCGCCGCGCTGGCCCTCGCGCAGGCCCACCGCGAGCTCTACGCCGCGGTCGGGGTCCACCCGCACGAGGCGGGCAAGTTCTCGGGCGGCGACTGGCCGGCGATCCGCGCCCTGCACGGCGAGCCCAAGGTCGTGGCCGTGGGGGAGACCGGGCTCGACTATCACTACGACTTCTCGCCCCCCGAGGTGCAGCGCGCGCTCTTTCGACGGCACCTGGAGCTGGCCGGAGAGCTCCGTCGGCCCGTGGTGATCCACGTGCGCGAGGCCTTCGAGGACGCCTTCGCGCTCCTCGACGAGGTCGGCGTTCCCGGCGGAGGCGTGCTGCACTGCTTCAGCGGGGGGCGTCCGGAGGCGGAGCGGGCCCTCGGCCTGGGCCTTCACATCTCGCTGGCCGGAGTGATCACCTTCCCCAAGGCCACGGCGCTCCGCGAGGCCGCGACGTGGGTCCCCGAGGGGCGCCTGCTCGTCGAGACGGACGCGCCGTACCTCGCCCCCGTGCCGCGGCGTGGGCGACGTAACGAGCCGGCCTTGGTGGCGTACACGCTGAGGTGCCTCGCAGAGCTGCGGGGCGTGGAGCCCGGGCACCTCGCCGAGCAGACGAGCCGCAACGCGGACCGGCTCTTCGGGCTCGACCTCCACGAAGCAGAGCTCTTTGCGAGCCGCCGGAGCACCACATGACGCTGCACCAGGAGTTCGTGACCGGCCGTGTGGTTCGCCGAAGGGACCTCAACCCCAGCCTGATGATCCTCTGGATCGAGCCGCAGAGCCCGATCCCCTTCAAGCCCGGCCAGTACGTGACCCTGGGGATCGACGGCATCGAGCGCCCGTACTCGATTGCGTCGGCGCCCCACGAGCGGCTGATCGAGCTCTTCCTCGAGCTGGCGCCGACGGACCTGCAGACGCCGGACACGCTCACGGTGCGCCTCTTCCAGCTCCAGCCCGGGCACGAGGTGACTCTGCGTCCCAAGGCCAAGGGAGGCTTCCTGCTGGACCCGCACTACGACGTCCAGGTCCTCGTCTCCACGGTGACCGGCGTCGCGCCCTACGTCTCCATGCTGCGGGCCTACGCGCATCGGACCGCGGAGCATCCCGACGGCTACTACGGCCGGCGCTTCAAACGCGTCTACGTCTTTCAGGGAGCCAGCTATCAGGACGAGTTCGGCTACGCGGAGGAGCTCTCGGCCCTCGCCGAGGCGGATTTCACGATCCTCTACCGAAACACTGTGAGCCAGATTCCAGGTCTCGAGCGGGAACCCGGCAGAAATCGGGGCTGGGTGGCCGACGAGAGGCGGCACGACATCCTGCGCGTGAACCGCAACCTCCTCTGGTACTTCGGCCAGTACGGGATCCGCCCGGACGACGCGACCTGCGTCTACGTCTGCGGGCACGGCGGGATGGTCAACGACCTCACCTTCGGCTCCGCTCGCGCCGAGGCCCAGCGGGTGGGGGCCTCGCATCCGGCCGGCCAGCTGGTCCAGCTCGGCTATCACGTGCACAAAGAAACGTATTTCTGAGGCGACGCCACCCCCGGAGCGAGGGTGCGTCGATGTAGGCTAGCCTCGCCAACTTCCCTACCGCCGCGATTTTGTTCCGCTTGGCGTGCACGCGGCTGTGTACGCCGCCGGGGCCCTTCGTTATAGTGCGCGCACCCTGAGGCTGTTGACGAAAGGATGGGTGATGACGCTGCACCACGTGGTACGTCCGTTCCTTCTCGCCGCGCTGCTCACGATCCCGACCCTTCTCGCCGCGTGTGGCGGCACGAACTTCATCACCGAGGGAGAACCCGACGGAGGTGGAGGCCCGCTGACCGAGGCGGGTCAGGCCTGGCCCGAGGCCGGCTTCGGCACCTGCGCCAAGGGGGCCGATGCCGACAAGGACGGCATCCCCGACGACGTGGAAGGCTGCGGCTCGCCGGCCCGAGACACCGACAAGGACGGTATTCCAGATTACGCGGATACCGATTCGGACAACGACGCGGTGCTGGATAAGGTCGAAGGGAAGAGAGACACCGACGGGGACAAGATCCCCGACTACCGCGACGAGGACTCGGACGGGGACGGCGTCAAGGACGGAGACGAGGACCTCAACGGAGACGGGTTGCTCGGCTGCTGCCTCTCCAAGTGCGGGGAGAGTCGCCCCGGCTGTCCGACGGTGAAGTCGGGCGAGTGCGGCCCGGGTCAGACCTGCGAAGGCGGCGCGTGCAAGCCGGCGGCGGAGTTCCTCTGCGCGAACGGCGAGACCGACGCGAAGAAGGCCACCACCTTCACGGGCGGCAAGGCCGACAAGGACCTCCCCACCTTCATCTGCCGCAAGCGCGCCGAGACCAGCTACCAGGGGCTCAAGCCGATCAACTTCCACAAGTCGACGACGGGGACCTGGAAGCTGGCCCTCGAGAAGGACTCGAGCTACGGCGAGGTCACGATCGCCGGCGCCGGAGCGAACGAAGCCGGTGCGACCTTCGACCTGCCCGGGGCGACGCAGGCCGTGGCGGGCTTCATCGTCTCGCTCCCCACGAGCTCGAACGACGTCGGCGCTATCTCCAGCAAGATGATCACGGACCTCACGAGCAGGCTCCAGGGGAAGGCCAGCGTGAGCCAGGTCTCCTCGGGCTCGACGGTGACGAGCCACGACGGGTACGCCACCGTGGTCTCCACGCAGCTCGCCGTGCAGCCGTCGTCGGCCATGAACCCGCCGGCGGTGCGCGACCTGGTCCTGGGCGCGCTCGTCGGCAAGACCCTGAGCAAGCTCCCGCCGGCCACCTTCGGCCCGAGCGGAACCGAGCTCGTGCTCCGCATGCAGACCCTGCTCCGCAAGGACGGGCGCTACCTGGTGATGGGGGCCGTGGCGGCCACGCCGATGGCGCAGGAGTCGAAGAACTCGACCGGGTTTCACCTGGACGACCTGTCGAACGGGACGGGTCTCGCGACGCTCGCCGACTCCGACACCGTGGAGTGCGATCCCTTCATTCTCACGGGCACGCCGATCGCCGACATCATCTGGATCGTGGACGAGTCGGGCTCGATGGATGACAACCGCAAGGACATCGTGGCCAACGCGGCCGACTTCTTCGCGCGCGCCGTGAAGTCGGGCCTCGACTTCCGCATGGCCGTGGCGGGGATGAAGTCGCCGGCGGGCGGGCTGTGGGGCGGCGGGCCCAAGGTGGAGGTGGGCAAGTTCTGCGGCAAGCAGATGCCGGCCAAGAGCCAGTACGCGACCACCGAGGACGATGGCGGTCCCGACCGGTTTCTGCAGCCGAACGAAGAGGCGATCTTCAAGTCCTGCGTCGAGAACCCGCCGTACGAAGAGGGCGGCTCGGAATACGGGCTGGCTCACACCTACGAGGCGGTGGCGCGGCACCTGCCACGCAAGGCGGGAGACCCCTCGAAGATCCGGCCCGAGGCGACGGTCGTGATCATCGTAGCCACCGACGAGGTCCCGCAGGAGTTCAAGAGCGGCACCTCCTACAAGAGCCGCTCGGGCTTTCTCGAGTACTCGGACTACAGCCAGTGCACGCTGACGGCCGCCAAGCAGCAGAAGGCAGCCGACTACGTCCAGGCCTGGGTGAACCTCTTCACGGGCAAGGACGCCCAGTTCGGGGCCGAGGCGAAGGCCATGGTGCATCTCATCGGCGGCCTCTGCAATTCGACGGGCTGCGACAAGGAGAAGCCCGAGATGGCCCACGGCTATCTGGACCTCGTGAAGGCCACGGGCGGAACCACCGCCGACATCTGCCAGAAGAACCTGGGCGCGACGCTCCAGGCGATCATCGACTCGGTGACGGGAGCCGCGAGCCCGGCCATCCTGCAGTACAAGCCGATCAGCGCGTCGATCGCGGTGGCGCTGGACCTGAACACGATCCCGCGCAGCCGCGTGCAGGGCTTCGACTACGTGGGGGCCTCGAACAGCCTGGTCTTCGTCGGGGTGAGCGTGCCCAAGGGGAGCCAGATCGTCGCGTCCTATCGCCGCTGGGTGAAGCAGTCCTCGATCGACAAGTAGACCGTCCCTCAGGGAGCCGCGTGCCGGCCCTCTCCGCGTCGGAAGGAGCGGAGCAGGGTGGAGATGTCAATCGTGTCTCCGAGGCTGATGAGGCCTCCCGGCAGGCTGCCGTGGAACTGCCGCGTGGGCGTGACGGAGACCCAGGTGCCGTCCTTCGCGTCCTGAAAGACGCCGTTCCTCACCGCCGCGTCGCGGGCTGACCGGCTCAGGCGTCCCTCCGCCACGAGCCCGTCGGCGAAGCGCTGGATCGCGCCGAACGAGCTCGCTTGCAGCGTCGGGAGCACCGCCCAGACGTCCTTGCGTGTGCGGAGCTCGCCGCTCGGGTTCACGACCTTGTTCAGGCCGAGCTGCCGTCCACCGAGGGCCGCGAGGCCTTCGCGGCTCATGCGCTCGGAACTCCCCCGGCGCGTCACGATGAGGTCCACCTCGTAGCCGTGAATGTGCACGCGCTCGAGCGCCATCGCCTCGAGCAGGAAGCGCGCGAGCTCGTAAATGCGCTCCGGTCGTTCGGCCACCTTGCGCTCCGCCGGCTCTTCCTGGGCCGGCATGGCGAGCGGCGCGCGTCCCGGCACGAGAGGCTGGCGATCCAGGTTCCGGGCGAGCTCCCAGAGCTCGGTGGCGTTGAGCGAGATGCTGTCCACGCGGCCCTGCAGCGCCCGGAAGACCTGCGCCTCCTTGGCCGGGTCCTTGGCCTTCACGTACTGGTAGTGCACGTAGAGGTCGGGGTTCGCCGCGCGCATCACCCCGAGCTGCCAGCGCAGGCGCTGTCCGGCGCGAGCGAGCCTCTCGGGGGCGTAGCTCGTCAGGTAGTGCATCCCCGCCAGCACGAAGAGGTCGTTCGCCTTGCCGAGGGCGCCGAGCTCGGCCTTGGTCAGCCGCGGATCGAAGGTGGGCGCGAAGGAGGCCTCGGTGCTGAGGACCACGCGGCCGACCTTCGCCGAGGTGCGGCAGGGGTAGACCTTGCCGTCGATGGTGAGCTGCCGCTCGCCCATGAAGCTGCCGAAGTCGAGCCCGGCGGGCGACTGGATGATCACGTTCACCTTGGTCTTGGCCCGCGGCCCGTAGCTCAGCGGCTTGCCCGAGGCCGGATCCACGGCCAGCGGGGCCGCTCCCTCGGGGCCGCTCTCCCGCGTCACGATTCGCACGCCCGGCTCGAAGGCGTCGTTCTGGCGCCGCGACAGCCGCCCCGAGCTGTGAAAGCTCGCCACCACCTGGTGGAAGAGCTGTGCGAGGTTCGAGCCGAAGGCCGGGGCGCCGCCGGTGGCTTCCCGCACCGAGACCGCGTTTTGCCCGGTGGAGAGGGTCTGCTGCACTTCCCGGGCGAGGCGGGTCGTGACGAGGATCGGCTTCGGTTCCCCTTCCCCCGCGACCTGCTCGCGGACGAGCTCGACCATCAGGTCGTCCAGGCGGTCGACCGGGCCCTTGCCCGCCGGCCTTCCGCGGTTGATGCGCGCGAGGAGCTCGGCCTTGTTCACTCCCTGCGCGAGGAGCGCCTCTTCCATCTTGCGCATGAAGCCCGCCGAGACGGCTGTCTTCACGTCGATCATCCGCGAGAAGCCGAAGAGCACGCGGAGGGGCTCGGCCTGCATCCCTTGGGCGCGGGCGAAGCGACGCATCACGTGGTGTACGAGCGCCGTCGTGTTGCGCGGGTCGGCCTGCTGAGCCAGCCGCAGCTCCTCGGCGACGATCGCGCGCCGCAGGGCGGCCACCTCGCGGCGGCTCGTCGGCACCTGGTTCCTCGAGAGCAGGTGCAGCTCGCGGGCGTGCTCGACGAGCTCGTCGGCGGCCGGGGTCGCGAGCCAGGTGGCGGTGCGCTCGGGCAGGCGCGCGCGGAGGGCCTCGAGGAGTCGCCGGGCTGCGGACGGGAGGCGGCGCTGGGGCGGGCGGCTCTGGTCAGGCTGGCTACCGGGTACGCCAGCTCGGTCACGCGGGCTCGCCTGCCACGGGGGCGCGGCGCGGCGGACTCCGAACGGGTTACTTCCTGTGGTCTTGTCCCGATCGGGTGCCGCGCTGACCGCTCCCGTAAACACGAGGAGCACCGCCAGCGCGGCGACGGAGCGCACGCGCATGCAAGAAGGTTTTGCACGATACATGCCCGGGGCGGCGGGGCCGTGCGATCTCCGGCCGCGGGATTTCCGGCCGCAGGCCTAGGCGTCGCTGTGGAAGCGGACCGGCTGGCGGCGCGCCCCCCAGGCTCCGGGTCGCGCCGCGAAGCGACCCGGCAGCGCGCGGGAGCATTTCTGGCACCGCCCCTCGTCGGTGAGAGCCCAGGTGCCGAGGGTGTAGCCGCTGCGCTCGATCAGTAGCGCGCCGCAGCCGGCGCAATAGGTGCTCTGGCCCTCGCGGTCGAGGACGTTCCCCGTGTAGACGTGCTTCAGCCCGGCCGAGAGCGCCTGCCGTCGCGCGCGGAAGAGGGTCGAGGGGGGCGTGGGCGGCAGGTCGAGCATCTTGAAGTCGGGATGAAACGCGGTGAAGTGCAGCGGCACCTCGTCGCCGAGCTCGCGCACGAACCAGTCGCAGAGCTTGGCCACTTCCTCCTCGGAGTCGTTCTGCCCCGGGATGAGCAGGGTCGTGACCTCGAACCAGACCTGCGTCTCGCGGCGCAGGTAGCTGAGCGTGTCCAGGATCGGGGCGAGCTCGGCGAAGCAGAGCTTCTCGTAGAAGGTCTCGGTGAAGGCCTTCAGGTCCACGTTCGCCGCGTCCATGTGCGCGTAGAACTCGCCGCGCGCCTCGGGCGTGATGTACCCCGACGTGACGGCGACGGTCTTGATGCCCCGCTCGTGGCAGGCCTTGGCCGTGTCGATGGCGTACTCGGCGAAGATCACCGGATCGTTGTAGGTGAAGGCCACGCTGCGGCACCCCTGCTCGACGGCGGCGGCGGCGATGAGCTCGGGCGAGGCGTACTGGCTCAGGATCTCCACCTCGCGCGCCTTGGAGATGTCCCAGTTCTGGCAGAAGCGGCAGCCCAGGTTGCAGCCGGCGGTGCCGAAGGAGAGCACCGCGCTCCCCGGGTAGAAGTGATTGAGCGGCTTCTTCTCGATCGGGTCGATGCAGAACCCGGTCGAGCGCCCGTAGGTGGTGAGGATCATCTGCCCCCCCACGTTCTGGCGCACGAAGCAGAAGGCTCGCTGCCCGTCCTTCACCTTGCAGTGGCGCGGGCAGAGGTTGCAGACGATCCGCTCCTCGTCCAGGCGCTCCCACCACCGACCCACATATGGCGCGTCTCGCATGCGGGAAGTGTAGTCCCAAGCCGCGACGGGTCCAGGCGCGACCGGGCCCCGGCGGCGTGGGCCGTCGCGTCGGCCCCGGTCGGAGCCGCCGCACCGATTCCGCTGCAGTGGCCGGAGCAGTGGCCGGGCCGCGAGACACCAGACGACTCCAGCTGCCGCCGCGGCGCGTAAACGTCTACGTGATTTCAGCTATTTGTGGCGAGAGGGGCGGGGCGATTCGCGGCACGAAACTTGATCTCATAACTATGGACCCAGCAGTGCCCGGAGGCCCCATGAAGAAGTTCCTCCCGCGATGGCCAACCCTCTTCCTCGGAGTCCTGGGGTGCTGGTCGGCGTGCGGGATGGTGGACGAGGCAGCGGAGGACGAGCTCGCGGGAGCCGAACGGGCCCCCTTCGCCAACAAGTCCCTCGACGTGGTGGCCCAGGTCTCGAGCGACGGGCTGCGCTTCATCGGCCAGGAGCTGAAGAACCTCGTCCCGAAGAACGTCACTTTTCCGGATTCGAACCTCCAGGCGACCTGTCTGGACGTGACCTTCGCGAAGATTCAAGGCGAGGTGACCCAGACCCACGGCGTGACGCTCTCGAGCGTCCCGGGCAAGCTCTCCGCCACGCTGAACGCCGACGTGAAGGGGAGCCTGCAGATCACGGCCAAGCCCTGCATCGGGCCTACGATCAGCTGCAAGGTGGTCTTCAACGTCGTGAAGGCCGGCGTGACCGGGACCTTCGTGCCCGCGCTCGAGGGGGGGAAGATCCGGATGAAGGACACCCAGGTGGCCTTCGACATCCGACCCGACAACACCCAGATCACCGTGCCCGACTGCGGCGTGGTGAGCAGCATCGCCGACTTCGTCATCCCGAAGGCCAAGCAGCAGATCATCGACGGCGTCGGAAACCTCCTCAAGGGGATGGCGCTGCAGAGCGTGCCGGCCGAGGTGGAGAAGGCGCTTGGCAACGTGACGAGCTACTCCGGCAAGGACGACATGTACTCGGTGAACGCCACGCTCTCCGACGTGGCGGCCATGCAGACCGGGCTTTCGGTGGGCGTGGACCTGGCTCTGGACGGGCTGCGCACGGCCAAGTGCTTCACGGCGGTGATGCCGACCTTGCCCGCACCGAGCGGGACCCCGGCCTTCGCCTGGCAAGGCGAGGAACTCGGGGTGGCCCTCTCCGAGAAGACCATCGCGGACGCGATCCTCGCCATGTGGAGGGCGGGGGACTTCTGCATGCGCAAGGACCAGCAGAAGGCCAACGGCATGACCGACGACCAGAACCGGTCGATCGGGGCGCTCCTCGGCTTTCGCATCACCACGGTTCCGCAGATGGAGGTGCACGCCCACAAGCCGCCCACGGTGAAGCTCTACGCCGGCACCACGACGCGGGTGGAGGTCAAGCTGACCGACTACACGATCACCATCGAGGGCGAGGGCCCGAACGGCGCGACCACGCTGACGGGGAAGGTGGACGTGATGGTGAGCCTGCGGCTCGAGCTGGATCCGGTGACCGGAGCGCTCATCCAGCGGCTGAACGAGATCAAGATGAGCAACCTGCGACTCACGGCCACCGATCCCACCGGGCTCGTGATGGACGCCGAGAAGGTGCTCCGGTTCTCCGAGTCCGTGGCGCCGATGGTCGTGGAGCCGGCGCTGGACCGCCGCGTGGTGCTCCCCCAGGTGGTTCGGCAGGAGGGCGGCTTTCTCGATCCCTACTACCTGTACATCGCGCGGACGGGCTCGGCCGGCGACTACGCGCTCCTCTACGGCCGCTTCTTCAAGAAGCCCGTGAGCGACACGCTGGCGCCGACCACGACGCTCAGCAAGCAGCCGCCGAAGCTCACCACCGAGGGGACGATCCGGTTCGAGGCCCTCGGAACCGACGACAAGACGCCGGGACCCTTGCTCCGCTATAGCTGGAGCACCGACGGAAAATCCTGGAGCAAGGCCGAGTACGACCGCAGCCACTCCTGGGACTTCAAGGACGGCAAGTACACGGTGCAGGTCAAGGCGGTGGACCTGAACGGCAACGAGGACAAGACGCCCACGACCTACGACTTCGAGGTGGACGGCAAGCCGCCGACGCTCGCTGTGACGCAGCAGCCGCCTTCGACGCTGAAGGCGACCCAGACGATCGTCACGGTGAAGGCCGAGGACGACCGGTCGCCCGCCGACAAGATCGGGCTGCAGGCGAAGGTGGAGTTCACGCCGGCCGGTGAGACGACCATCCGCACGCTGAACGAGGGTGCGGCGGTAAAGGGGCTCACCGAGGTGAAGCTCGACCTCCCCGGGGACGGCGACTACCGCGTGACGCTCGTGGCCGTGGACGAGGCGGGAAACCTGTCCAAGACCGAGTACGTGACCTTCCGGGTGGAGGGGCTCGGGCCCGCCACGCCGCAGCCGACGCAGCCTGCGCCCACGAAGCCGGAGCCGCCGAAGACGCAGCCGCCGAAGGCGCAGCCGCCGGTGCAAGAGGAGCCCGAGCCCGCGCCCGGGGTCGTGGCCGGTTGCAGCGCGGCGCCCGTCTCCGGGACGGCCTCGCCCTCCGCCGGATCTACTGGCGCGCTGCTCTTCCTCGGTCTGGCGCTGCTCGCGCTGCGACGGCTGCGTCGCGCGCGCTGACACGCTGGGCGGACGTCAGCCCACGTACGAGGCCGACGGCCGCCGGCGCATCAGGGCAGCTTCCGATGCACGATGGTGCCGTAGGCGCCGACGGCGAAGATCTCGTTGCCCACGGGGTAAAACGCCGTCTCCGGGCGCCAGCTGGGCCAGGTCGGGATGTCGTTCGGATAGTGCCGCCCGCCCCACCAGATGTCGTTCGGTCCCTGGGTGATGCAGAAGCTCGGCCCAGTGCCCGAGGGAGGGCTGGCGAAGGTGCGCGAGCTCCAGTTCGTGCCGTCGAAGACCAGCATGGTGCCGTTGTCTCCCACCACGACGAGGTTGTTCGTGCCGCTGTTGCAGATCGCCGTGAGGTTCGACTGGCCGCGTGGCGGCTGCAGCGTGGACCAGGCCTGCCCGTCGAAGCGCACGATGCGATTGTAGGAGAGGAAGTAGACCTCCTTCGGCCCGAAGCCCGTGATGCCGACGAAGGTGTCGTTGTAGTTGGGCGCGAGCTGGGTCCAGGCCTTTCCATCGTAGTGCGTGATCAAACCGCCGCTCCCGGCAGCGTAGATATCGGTCGGACTGCTGCCCCAGACGGCAAGAACCGTCTTGTTCACCAGGGGGAGCCGTCGGACCGAACTGCTATCGGCGATGTAGATGTCATCGGTGCTCCGGTACTCGTGGTATGGCCAGAACACGGTGGCACCCGCTCCGGCATCATTCATACGGAGGTCCACGGTCTGCCCGACTGGGGCGACGTACCCGCTCGACATGGCCGTCCACCGGGTGCCGTCGTAGCGGACTACCGTGCCCTGCGCGCTCACGGCGAAGATGCTGCTACGGCTGGAGGCTCGGATGACCTGCAGATCCTGCGCCGTGATGCCCCGGCGGAGGTGCGTCCACTTCGACCCGTCGTAGCGGTAGACGCCGCTGTAGAAGCCGCCAGACGTCGAGAGGGCGTAGAGATTCTGAGGGCCCGTCCCCCACGCGTGTACGAAGTAGGTCTCGGCCGTGGGCGAGGGGAGCCATTTCACGGAGCTGCCATTGAAGATGCCGCCGCCGAGGACTAGGGCCTCGGTTGCCGTCAGACTCCCCAGAAACCGGGTCACGCCCTCGACCGTCGTCGGCATCCAGGTCACGCCGTTGTAGTGCCACAGGCGCGTTGGTGTCGGGGGTCCACGGTGTCCGACGGCATAGATGTCGTTGGCGCTCTTGCCCCAGAGAGAACCGAAGCCGTCGGAGGTTGACACCTTCACGGTGGACCAGGCCGTTCCGTCGAATCGTTCGAGCTCGCCGTTCGAGAGACCTCCCGCCCAGAGATCCGTACCCGACGAGCCCCACACCTCTTTGAGAGTCTTCCCGAGGTTCCCAGGAACTCCGGCCCACGTCGTGCCGTCGTAGCGGTGCAAGGCGGGGATGGCTTCCCAGCACTGCGACGGGTTCGTGGGGTAGTCGCATCGCCGGCTGTCGCCGCGCACGAAGACGTCGTTGTTCGAGAACCCAAAGATCTGGACGAGGCCGCTGCCGACACTGCTCGTGGATAGGGACGATCCATCGTAGGTGAGGACTCGACCCTGACGGTCGGTAAAGAAGAGCTTGCCGGACCCGGCCCAGACGTCCGTGAGCTCGTACGTTGCTGCTCGCTGCAGCAGCTTCCAGACTCCATCGTACTTGAGGAGCCATGTGTTTTCTGTGGGGCCGCCCTGCGCACGAGTACCGACGTACACATCCGAGGCGGAGAGACCCGCAATGATCTCCTCGCTGGCAACAGGTGGCGTCGGATGCATCCAGCACCATCCGTTGCTCGTGCAGAGCTCCGGCTGCGTTGGTGGCGGCGAGCCGTCAGGGGAGACGCCGGCCTCGCGTGGTGCGGCGTCGTGCGCACTGGCGTCGAGGGGCGAAGCAGCGTCGAGTGGCAGCGAAGCGTCAGGGCTCGCGAGATCGCGAGGCGGGGCGTCGGTAGGCACGGCGTCGCGCCCGAGTGCATCCCGCGGACCGCCGTCCGAGGCGCGCACGTCGGGGAGCGCGCCGTCGTGGATGGGCGCATCTTGAACTGACCGGTCGGCAGGGGCGCCGTCGCCCAGGTGCCCATCGGGCCGCTGCCCGTCTCCGGGGTTTCCGTCGGCGCGCGGCCCATCGCCCGGCGTGAGGTCCGCGGCCGCGACGGCGTCGCGACCCGGCGACCCGTCTCTCGAATCGCAACCGCCGCCAAGGAGCGCGAGGCCGAGCACCGCGAACACGCCTGCCGGCGCTCCGTGGCGACGCAGGTTCGGGGCGAAGTTGCGTGCCATGTTGATTTCTCGCCTATGGTCACGAGCGTACGCATCGACGCTCGATCGAAGTCCACGCACGAGGCGCAGGCCGCCACGGGTGGTCCAGCTCCGGCCCGCTACGCGGGGACGCCGTTCACCCAGCGGTCGAAGAGCTCTCGTGCGAGTTCGCGCCAGAGGATCAGGTTGTCCGCACCTCCCGGCCAGAGTCCGGACGCTGCCCAACCGATGACGTGCGAGACGTGTCCGTTGTAGGGTCCAACGCCGCTACCCCCCACCTTGAGACCCACGTGGAACTGAGCGCTGTTGGCGATCGACTGGCTGGTCGGGGTGGCCGGCCCTACGAGCTGTCCGTTGACGAAGAGCGCCTGCGCGTTGGAGGACGCCTCGCTCGGGTCCACACAGGCCATCAGCAGATACCGAAGAGCTGGCCACATGGTCCCCCGCGATCGTCGGCGCCAGGGATACGAACGACGACTGACGATCTTTGTCGCTACTGTAGCACTCGGATGGTTAGATTCAAGGCGTGATCTTCCCGATGAGGGCCTGTTCGGGGCCGGCCGCGTCGGCCGCGCTCCGGGCAACTTCCGCGCGTCGAGTGAGCTGCGGTGAGGCTTCTGCGTGGTGCACGCAGCCGGCGCCTTGCTCGATTACGCCGACAGCACGCGGCGGGCCGCTTCGTCGCGCATCGCCGCGCGCTTCGCGAGCAGCCGCCTGCGGACCGCCAGGATCAGGCTCAGCAGGGCGCAGGCCCAGGCCGCGACGCGCGTGTACCAGTAGGCCGGCACGTGCCCCACCGTGAAGCCCGGCGCGAAGAGCACGAGCCCGAACGAGATGGAGAGCAGGAGAAAGACCAGCGCCACCAGGCCATAGCGGGCCTGGCGCCGCTTCACCGTGAGCCAGGTGAAGGGGACGAGGTGCACGAGGAAGAGGACGAGCAGGCTCCAGGCCATCCAGCGCGGCATGGCCTACTCATTCCATAACGGAGGCGGATCGTCCATCGCCGACGCGCGATTTCCATCGGCGCTGTAGGCGCTTGCCCGGGCGTCCTTGACAGGGGGAGGGAGATCGGGGATAGCTGAACATATGTTCAGTCACGCCCGGGTTCGACGGGCCTCGCAGGAAGAGTCGCCAAGTGGGCTGAAGAGCGAGCTCGAGGCGCTCGACCGCTTGCTCCCCGGGCAGGGGCTCCCGCGCGGACGGCTGAGCGAGCTCTCTGGCCCCTGGTCGAGCGGAAAGCGGAGCCTGGCGGCGGCCTGGTGCGGGGCCGCGCTCGGGCGGGGGGAGCTCGCGATCTGGGTCGATGCGCTCGGGGGATTTTATCCCTTGCCGGCGCTCGAGGGTGGCGCGCCCTTCGAGGCGCTGGTGGTGGTGCGCCCGCCGCGGGTGACGCGCCAGCGCGAGCTGCCCGGCCTTCGCGCCGCGGATCTGCTCCTCGGGGGAGGGTGTTCCATCGCGCTGCTCGTGCTCGATGTGCCGGTGAGCCGCGGCGTGCAGCCGCGACAGCTTTCGCGTTTGCAGCACGGCGCCGAGCGGAGCGGGGCCGCGGTGCTCTTCGTCACCGAGAAGGCCGCGGGCGCGGCGTCGCTCGGCACGCAGGTGAGCCTGCACCTCGCGGTGGAGCGACGGGAGGGCTGGCGGCTCCAGGTCGCGCTCTGCAAGAGCAAGCTCGGGCCCACGGAACGGACGGCGCGGGTGGAGCTCCATGATCCGCACGGCCTGCATCTGGATCCCACGCTTTGAGCTCGCGGCCCGGCTGCGGGAGTCGCCGGAGCTGCGTGGGCAACCGGTGATCCTGGCCGACGCGGCGGCGACGCGCGCGCGGGTGCTCGAGGCCACGCCCGAGGCAGAGGCCGCGGGTTTGCAGCCGGGGCTCTCCATGGTCACGGCCCGGGCCCTGTGCCCCGAGGCGGTGATCGTGCCACCGGATGCGGCCTTTCTGCGCGCCGCGCGCAAGGAGGTGCTCGCGGCGCTCTACGCCTTCGCCGAGGGGGTGGGGCGGGACGAGCAGGGGGCCTTCTTCCTCTCGCTCGCGGGGTGCGAGCGGCTGCACCCCGACGAGAAGGTGCTCGGCGAGAAGCTCGCGCGAACGGTGCGGGCTCTGGGCTACGAGGGGCGCGTGGCCATCGCCGGCAGCGCGCTGGCCGCCTGGTCGGTGGCGCGCGCGGGGGCGGAGGGGGCACCGGCGACGGTCATTCCTCCGGGCGAGGATCGCGCGAGCCTGGCCGCGCTCCCGCTCGAGGCCTTGCCCATGCCCGAGGGGATGGCGCGGCTGCTGGGCCTCCTCGGGATCGAGGCGGTGGGCGGGCTCGAGCGCCTTCCGCCGGGGGCTTTGGCCCTGCGCTTCGGCAAGGCCGGGCTCGAGCTGGAGGAGCAGGCGCGCGGAAGCACGACCTCGCGCTTTCGCGTGGAAGAGCCGGTCCAGGTCGAGGAGGTGCTCCAGGAGCTGGACGAGCCGCTCGAGGAGCTAGAGGCGCTGCTCTTCGTCGGCAAGAGCGTGCTCGATCGACTTTTGACCCAGGTGGCGCGCAGCCGTCGCGTGGTGGTGACGCTCGAGCTCACGCTTCGGCTGGCGATCTATTCGCGGCGGTCGCACGAGGCGCACGAGCCGCACGAGGGGCATGCCGGTGCGGGCCTGCCCGAGCTCACGCACCGCCTTCGCCCCGCGCGTCCGACGCTGAACAGCCGCACGCTCCTCGAGCTCCTGCGGCTCTGGCTCTCGTCGCAGGAGCTTCCGGCGCCGGTGGCAGCGTTCGGCTTGCGGGCGGTGGAGGTGGGCTGCGCGAGCGCCCGGCAGCTCGATCTTTTCGCGCGGCAGCAGGAGCACGACCGCGAGGCCCTGGCCACGATCTGCAGCCGTCTCGTCGCCACGTTCGGCCGGGAGGCGGTGGTGCGCCCGCGCCTCGTCGAGCGCCATCTGCCGGAGGCGCGACTTTCCTGGATGCCGCTCGAGGGGACGGAGCTGGCCTCTCTCGCGTCGCCGCGTCGTGCGTGGCAGGAAGAGCGCCCTGCCGCGGCTCCGGCGGCGTTTCCGGTGCTTTGCCTGATCGAACCGCCCCGCCCCGTGACCTTCGAGGGGGCGCGCATCGACCTTTCGTCCGTCGCGGAGGAGGGGCCGGCGCGAGCGGCTCGCGGTCGCCATTTGCAGCGCGTGGTGGCGCGCGAGGGCCCGTATCGGCTGCAGGGCGAGTGGTGGGCCACGGGCTTCGAGCGGGAGTACTGGCTCGTGCGAACCGCGGAGGGAGCCGTGCTCTGGCTCTTCCGGAGCCAGGGCGAGTGGCACGTGCAGGCCTACGTGGATTGACGCCCATGGCCTACGCCGAGCTGCACTGTCGGTCGAACTTCAGCTTTCTCGAGGGGGCCTCGCATCCCGAGGAGCTGGTCGCGCGGGCCACCGAGCTCGGGCTTTCGGCCCTGGCGATCACCGACCTCTCCGGGCTCTACGGGGTGGTGCGGGCCCACGCCGCGCAGAGGGAGCTCGGCGAGGGGGCCGTGCGGCTCCTCTACGGCAGCGAGCTCGCGCTCTCGGTGGGGGAGGAGACGGACGCGCTCCTTTTGCTCGCGCGGAGTCGCGAGGGCTACGCGACGCTCTCCGAGCTCGTCAGCCGGGGAAGGCTGCGCGCCGAGAAGGGGGCCTTCCACCTGACGCGGGACGAGGTGCTGGCCACGGGGGGCAAGGAGCTCTTCGTGCTCGCGGGAGGTCCGCGCAGCCAGCTCTTGCGGCTCTTCAAGAAGGGGGCCCGGGCCGGCGCCGCGCGGCTCCTCGGGGAGCTCCGGGAGGCCTTCGGCGACGCGCTGGTGCTCGAGCTGACCCGCCACCTGCGCCCGGGGGATATAGAACGATCGGTCGCTTTGCAGGCGCTCGGCCAGAGCCTCGGCGTGCCGAGCGTGGCCACCAACGACGTGCACTTTCACGACCGGCGCCGCAAGCCGGTGCACGACGTGCTGAGCTGCATCCGGCTGGGGTGCGCGCTCGCCGCGGCCGGGCGGCGGCTGCTGCCCAACGCGGAGCGCTGTCTGAAATCCCCCGCGGAGCTGGCGACGCTCTTCGTCGACCTGCCGGGCGTGGTGGAGCGGAGCGTCGAGCTCGCACACGCCTGCCGCTTTCGCCTGGACGAGATGGGCTACGACTACCCGCGCGAGTGGGTCCCCGAGGGGCAGAGCGCGGAGGGCTACCTCGGGCAGCTCGCGCGGGAGGGCCTGATCGACCGGCTCGGCGTGGGGCGTGCGCGGGAGCTCGCCCCGCAATTAGAACGGGAGCTCTCTATCATCGCCCAGCTCGACTACGCCGGCTACTTCCTCACCATGTGGGAGGTCGTGACCTACTGCGCGCGGGAGGGGATCCTCTGCCAGGGCCGAGGCTCGGCGGCCAACTCGCTGGTCTGCTTCGCGCTCCGCATCACCTCGGTCTCGCCGGATCAGATCGACATGCTCTTCGAGCGCTTCCTCTCGCTCGAGCGGCACGAACCCCCGGACATCGACCTGGACATCGAGCACGACCGGCGCGAGCAGGTGCTCCAGCACGTCTACGGCAAGTACGGCCGTGAGCGGGCGGCGATGGTGGCCGAGGTGATTCGCTACCGGCATCGCTCTGCCGTGCGGGACGTGGGCAAGGCGCTCGGGCTCCCCGAGCAGACGCTCCTGCGCTTCAGCCGCTTCGTGAGCCACGGCTTCGGCCAGGCCGGCGGCGACGCGGCCCGCGCGGCGGGACTCGACGCGGCGGGGCGTACCGTGCGTCAGCTCCTCGCCCTCTCCGAGCAGCTCCTCGATTTTCCGCGACACCTCTCGATCCACGTGGGGGGCTTCGTGCTCTCGAGCGAGCCGCTCTGCCGTATCGTGCCCCTCGAGAACGCGCGCATGCCGAACCGCACGGTGATCGCCTGGGACAAGGACGACCTCGACGAGCTCCGCATCTTCAAGGTGGACCTGCTCGGGCTCGGCATGCTGAACGTGATCGCGCGGGCCTTCGCGCTGATCGAGGCCGAGCACGGCAGGCGCTTCGAGCTCGGCACGATCCCTCCGGACGACGCCGCGACCTACGAGATGATCCAGCGCGCCGATACGGTGGGGGTGTTCCAGATCGAGTCGCGGGCCCAGATGGGGATGCTCCCGCGGCTCAAGCCGCGCTGCTTCTACGACCTGGTGATCGAGGTGGCGCTGGTGCGGCCGGGGCCGATCCAGGGGGGGATGGTGCACCCCTACCTCCGGCGGCGGCGCGGCGAGGAGCGGGTGGAGTACCCGCACCCGAGCCTGCGTCCCATTCTAGAAAAGACGCTCGGAATCCCCATCTTCCAGGAGCAGGTGATGCGCATGGCGGTGGCGGTGGGAGGCTACAGCCCGGGGGAGGCGGACCAGCTCCGGCGGGACATGGCCGCCTGGCGCAAGCACGGGCGCATGGAGCGGCATCAGGAGCGGCTGCGCGCGGCGATGCGGGAGCGCGGGATCGACGAGGACTATATTCGCCGCATCCTGCAGCAGCTCGAGGGCTTCGCCTCCTACGGCTTCCCCGAATCGCACGCCGCGGCCTTCGCGCACCTGGTCTACGTCTCGTCCTACCTCAAGCGCCACTACCCGGCGGAGTTCGCGGTGGCGCTGATCAACGCCCAGCCGATGGGCTTCTATCACGTCTCGACGATCGTGAGCGACGCGCACCGCCACGGGGTGGCGATTCGCGGCGTGGACGTGCAGAGGAGCGCGCTCGAGGCCACGCTCGAGGAGCGGGCGCTGCGCCTCGGCCTCGCCTCGGTGCGGGGGCTCGGGGACGAGGTGGCCCGCCGCATCGTCGCCGAGCGGGGGCGGGCGGGGAGCTTCGCCTCGGTGGCGGAGCTCGCGAGGCGCGTGGAGCTGAATCGTCGACAGCTCGTGAGCCTGGCGCTCGCGGGAGCGCTCGGGAGCCTGGGCGGCGACCGGCGGCAGGCGCTCTGGCAGGCGCTGGCCCTCGGCGGGAGCGACCTCGTGGCGAACCTGCCCCCCGAGGAGGCGCGGGTCGCCTTCGGGCCGCTCTCCGCGGGCGCCGTGCTGCGGCTCGATTACCTCCACGCCGACAGCTTCCTCGAGCGGCACCCGCTCGAGCTCTATCGGAGCGCGCTCGCGAAGAGCGGGGTGACGCGCCAGGCGGATCTCGACAGCTTGCGTCCCGGGGCGCCGGTGCGCGTAGCGGGGCTCGTGATCGTGCGCCAGCGCCCGACGGGGCCGGATGGGGCGGTCTTCATGGCGCTCGAGGACGAGACGGGGCTGATGGACATCGTCTTGCGGCCGAAGATCTTCGAGCGGCATCGCACGCTGATCTGCCTGGCCGAGCTGCTCTTCGTGCGGGGGCGCCTCCAGGCCGACGGGGACGCGCGGAGCATCCTGGCCGAGGAGCTTCAGCCGATCGAGTACGCCTGCGGCTTTCGCTCGCGCGATTTCCGGTGAGCCGTGGGAAAGGGGGGCTACTTCTTCGCGCGGGCGATGTTATGGAGGGCTAGCTGCGTGGCGAGATCCCGCAGTTTGGAGGGCACGTTGGCGGGATTCTGCATCCCGGCCATGCCGACCACCCCGAGGCGTGCCTTGGCCCGCTCCTGGTCCCCCTTGGCGGCGGCGCGCGCCATCATCCAGGTCGCTGGCCCCAGAAAAAGGGCCGACAGGAGCGGCGATTCCTTGGCCGGGCCGGCCATGAGGCCGTAGGTGCCGATGGCGGCGAAGACCACCGCGGCGCCGGTGACGACGCGGTTGTGGAGCGTGCTCATCTTGTCGGCCAGGTCTCCCATGCCGCCCGCACCGCCCCAGGGGATGGTGCGCCCGGCCCTGCGGCTGTCCTTCACCCAGCGCCCGAACTCCTTGTTGAAGGCCCGTCGCGTGGCCCACTCGCTCCCGATGGCCTTCACCTTGGCGACGAAGGTCTCAGCCGAGGCGTTCGGGGTCGCGAGACTGAAGCTGGTGGCCAGGGCGACGGCGGTAAGAGCTGGAAGCAGTCGGGGACGCATGGAGCGACTCCTTTCGTTCAGGGAACCGAGTTGGTTGTGCCCGCCCTTTGTGCACGCGACATGCCGTGGGGTCCGGTGGTCCAGGGCGCCGAGAAGGCCGCAAGATCACGTGTCTCGTCGACGCGGCGGGGGCCCCGGGCGTCTATCAAATTCGGCGAGCGGACAGGCCGTGGCGGCCGCGTTCGCCACCTCGGGCGGTCGAGTTCTCGGAGATGGGGGTATGGAGGGGGCGGCGCGTCGGGCAAGCGCCCCCTCGCGCACCGCCCCGCAGTCGTCGCGCGCCGTGGAGATGTGGGAGGGGTGGGGCCGAGGAGGCCGTGGGGAGAGGAGGCAGGGGGACCTGCGAGAGGCGCGACGTGCGGGGCTGCGGACCTCCGGCGACAGCGCCCTGGCGGGCGCTGCTGCCTACGGACGCTGCGCTCGGGGGCCTTG
>JADLHG010000039.1 GCA_020848905.1 Deltaproteobacteria bacterium | reverse complement strand
TGATCGTGATCTTCTCGCCGAAGGCCTCCGAGATGTTCGGGAAGACGGTCAGCACCATGACCAGCAGGCAGCCGGAGAGCAGGACCCAGTTATTGAGGAGGAACCAGAACTCGCGGCTCATCACCGACTCGAGCTCGCCGCGGCTGCGGAGCTTGGGCAGCCGCCAGACGACGAGGCCGAGCCCCACGACCAGCACGATGCCGATAAAGGCCAGGAAGACGTAGCCGATGTTCGACCGCGCGAAGGCGTGGACCGAGTCGATGAAGCCCGAGCGCGTGAGGAAGGTGCCGAAGATCGTCATGCAGAAGGCGAGGATGGCGAGGACCATGTTCCAGGTCTTCAGCATCTGCCGGCGCTCTTGCACGATGATGGAATGGATGAACGCGGTGGAGAGGAGCCAGGGCATGAAGCCCGCGTTCTCGACGGGGTCCCAGCCCCAGTACCCGCCCCAGCCGAGCTCCTCGTACGCCCAGAGCATGCCGAGGGTGAGCCCCAGCGCGAGGAAGAACCACGCAAGGAGGGCCCAGCGACGCACCGCCTGCAGCCAGGCCTCGTCGGTATGGCCGGTGATGAGTGCGGCCATCGCGAAGGCGAACGGGATCGCCATGCCGACGAAGCCCAGGTAGAGCGAGGGCGGGTGGGTCACCATGTACGGGTTCTGCAAGAGCGGGTTGAGTCCCTTGCCCGTGGTGGGGGCGCCGGTGAGGAAGACCTCGAAGGGATTGGAGTGGACGATCAGCAGGACCGCGAAGAAGTCGATCACCACCATGAGCACCACGATGGCCCATGGGGTGAGCTCGCGCAGACGCTCGCGGTTCGAGCGGATGGCGAGCGCGGTGAACACCGCGAGGAGCCAGGCCCAGAGGAGGAGCGAGCCCTCCATCCCGCCCCAGAGGGAGGTGATGCGGTAGAAGAGCGGCATGGCGTGGTCCGAGTGCTGCTGCACGTAGACCAGATTCAGGTCCGAGATGGCGAAGGCGTAGGCCAGCGTGACCATCGCCACCGAGGCCACGGCGGCGGTGGCGTAGGTCATGAGCGTCGCCGCGTGGACCATGGTCGCGGAGCGACGCCGCGCTCCGACGAGCGCGAGGACTCCCGCCCAGGTGGCGAGGATGAGGATCAGGTGGACGGCGGCGTTGCCGAGCTGTGCCATGGACATCACCGTGGGGCCCGTGCAGCGATGGCGTGCCGAGGATACGGCCGCGCCCGCAGAGGGGGCCCTGGACGCTCAGGAACTATTACTATGAGGCCGGGGGCGCGGCAATGGCTCCGGCGACGATTCGCGACTCCGCGTTTCGTTGATTTCGTCGACGAGGTGCAGGTCAATGCAGCGGGGCAAGGGAAAGTGGGCCAGATTGGCGCCATTTCCCCGTCGAGCCGGGGCGAACGGGCATGGTGCGCGGGCCCTTAGCCGATCCGGTTCCACCCCGGGTTGGCGAGCAGCGGGACGAGATCGTCCATGACCGTCATCCACTCTCGCAGCGGGAGATCCTGGCCCCGAAGGTAGCGCACGAAGCTCGCGTTCCGGTAGAGGCGCCGGGAAGCGCTCTCGTAGCGCGCGCGGTGCTTGGTGTCGATGAGTTCCTCGAGGCGCAGGCCACCGGAGGAGGCTCCCTGGGCCGGTCGCGCGAGGTACCGATCGAGCAGCGCCAGGTCGTCGAAGTAGCGCTGGGTCCACTGGGTCACCTCGGCCGGCGTGAAGTGTGGCAGAAGGACCTCGATGCGCCGACGCACGAGCTCGCGGTCGCGGGTGAGCACGAAGCCGTCGTTCTTCACCAGGTAGAGGATGAGGGGACGGAGGCTCTCCGCCGCCCGGCGGCCGTGGCGCGCCTCGGTCTGCTCGAGCGCGCGTCCGAGGCCGGCCACGGTGGTCAGGCTGTGCCCCTCCACGTAGCGGGCGAAGGCCCCGGAGATGGCTCGGGAGTCGGGGATCCCCTGGGGCCAGTAGCGATCGATGATCGCCTGGCGGCGCTCGACGCGCGCGCGCTCGGGTTGGAAGGGGGCGTCGAGCTGCTCGGCCAGGCCGGCCAGATCGAGCGTCCGGCCGTACGCCGCCCCCGTCGGTGGAGTCGGCGCGGGGGGCGACTTGTCGTCTTGCGCGGAGCGCAGGTAGAGCTCGCCGTCCCGTTCGTAGAGGAGCTTGCCGATGGCGCCCTTCCGGCCGCGCTGGTTCAGCGGCGCGAGCAGGTTGGCGATGCGGATCGAGGGGAGCGCGTTGCGTGTGGTGAGCGCCGCGTGCACATCGGCGAAGGCTACCGCCAGCGCGATGCGGTGCTGCTCGGTCTTCGCGTCGAGCAGCTCGGGCCGCGCGCCGAGGGCCGCCTGGCCGAAGGCGGCGAGGACGGCCTTCCGGTTGCGCTGGTCGAGCTGGTCCGGCTGCACGGTGAAGGTCATCCCCGGGTGGAGCGCGCCCGCGAGCTCGGGGTGGCGGCCGACGCCGGAGCGCATGGGGCCCGACCCGACTCCGATCCAGGGGATCAGATCTACGCCGGGGTGACGGGCCTGGAGCTGCGCCAGGCGGCTCCGCGCGACGCTGCGCAGGAGCTGTCCCGCGACGGGGCCCACCTCGCGGTTCAGGTCGGAGCCGGCCAGGAAGACGAGCGCGTGCGCCGGGAGGCGGCCGAAATGCCCCTCGTAGTAGCGCAGGTATTCGCGAGTGATGCGCGCGCTGTCGAGCACCGCGTCCGAGGATTCGAGGAGCGGGACTACCTGGATGGCGGCGAGCCGGTCGAAGGTGCTGCGGCGGTCGCTCGCGCGTACGCGGCCCTGCCGTACGGCGAGGTCGAGCTCCCGCGTGGCGACGCGCTCGTACTCCTCGTGCACGCGCGCGAGATCGGTCGGGGACTCCACCTGCGGCAGGATGAGCTGGTCGACGGGGATCGGCTTTCCGGCCAGCACGCGGGCCAGGTTCGTGCGCACGACGGTCTGCATGACCTGTTCGCGCAGCGAGAGGTCCTTGCCGGCGCGCTCGGCGTCGGCCGGGAGGCGCACGAGGATCAGGCGGTCGCCGGTGAGTCCCGGGCGAAGGCCGGCCCGCTCGAGGACGGCCACGTGGCGCGGGATGACGCCCGGGTCCATCGGCTTGCCCTCGAAGTCGATCATCTTGGCGCTCGCGAGGCCGAGCTCCACGGCGTAGCGCTTGAACTCGCGCACGTGCTTCGTGGCGGACATGTACGGGGTCTGAAGTCGCGCGAGCAGCGCGTCGACGGTCGGAGCGCCTCCGGGCGCCGCGAGGGTGCGCTTCAGGTCCCGGAGCTGGCGGCGCAGGAGGCGAAGCGAGCTCGGGTGCTCGGTCAAAACGAGCGTGGCGGCGAGGCGCTGCCGCTGGGCCTGCCCGCCCTGCACGCGGAGCGAGGCGAGGGGGTCCGGGCGCTCGCGGCGTACCCGGGGCTCGCGTCCCTCGGCCAGGGTGGCGAGGAGGAGGAGGCCGAGGAGGAGCAGGCCGCGTGCGGGGCGTCGGGCGAAGGGCACGGAGCAGGAGAAGCACGGTGCGTGCCAGCCGGGCCCGCGATTTAGCGGTGTGATTGCACGGCGGTCGGTGGCGCCCGCGGCCTCTGGGGCGGCTACCGTGGCCAGGGGGGACTAAGCCGGCGGGGGCGCTACTTCGGGCAGGGGGGATCTTTCGGGCACACGCGCTTGTCGTCCTTGGGCAGGATCTGGGTGCAGCCCGCGATGTTCTGGAAGGTGTTGCCTGGCAGGAAGTCCACCTCGTAGCCGTTCCAGGCCCGGAAGACGCCGTGCGAGCTCGAGTTGGAGATCGTCGAGTTCTTCAGGAACGACTCGGTCGGTTGCGCGAAGATCTTGAGCGCGCCGTCGGTGGCGAAGGTGCTGCCGGTCGGCGGGCAGCCGAAGCCGGAGTCTCCACCGTGCGCACCCGCGGCCTCGATCTTCACGTACTCGAGGCGGTTGCCCGGGACCACGGTCCCGAGGAAGGACACCCCCTCCCAGGCGCCGGGGGGCGGGCTCTTGCCGGGGGCCGTGAAGGTGATGGGGGCTGACGCGGTCCCGACCGCGACGATCTTTCCGGTGCCGGCGACGCCGGTGTTGCCGATGAAGAGCCCGCCGATGTTCGACGGGGAGCCGAAGAACTTGATCGTCACGCCCGCCTCGATCGTGAGCGTGGAGAGCGCCCCCGCGCCGACCACGTTGATCAGGCCGAACGCGCCGTTGCCGCCGATCTGGTAGGGGACGCCGCGGTTGTGGAAGGTGTCGTCGAGCCGCGACTCGTAGTACGGCGACTCGCCGATGACCTGGATCTCGTCGGTGGCGTTCCCCGTGTACTTGCCATCGGGGAGCGTGCCCACCGTGTTCAAGGTCATGCGCAGCGCGAAGGGGTACTCGGTGGCGGTCTCGCCCGAGGCGGTGACGGTCAG
The DNA here is from genome assembly GCA_020848905.1 of Deltaproteobacteria bacterium. Classification (NCBI taxonomy): domain Bacteria; kingdom Pseudomonadati; phylum Myxococcota; class Myxococcia; species Deltaproteobacteria bacterium. The sequence continues at coordinate 279 of JADLHG010000039.1, read as the reverse complement.
GTCGGTCGAGCCGTCGGCGAAGCCGGCCCACTTGGTCATCCAGATGCCATAACCCGCCGAGTGGCTCACGGTGACGTGCTCCACGCGCAGGGGCTTCGAGGGAGGCCAGGCCCCGCCTTCCACCTGGATCGTGGCGCCGTAGGTTTGCCCCGGCAGGTCGCCGCCCCCCTCGAGGTCAGCGTAGGCCAGGTCGGCCTTCCCCGGATCGCGGATCCAGAGGGAGGAGTAGCGCTCGCCGGGGTTGTCCCGCCGGAAACGGATGCGCTTGCCCGCCTCGCC